>JANSXJ010000530.1 GCA_024743015.1 Hyphomonas sp.
AATGTTGCGAGCGGACCCGATGATATCGCCGCCTCAGCCCTGTTCTTCCTGACCGACGCCTCCCGCCATGTCACTGGCGAGACGCTGCTCGTGGATGCCGGGATGCACCTCGGCTACGCCCCACTGGCTGCCCGGTAAAAGGTATATCCAATACCCCCTACGACGCCAGAACGGGCGCGAATTGGGCAATCTGCTCAAATTTCGTGCGCGACACCAGAAATTGCAATCTCAGCGACTGAGTTAAGTGGCCAAATTCCGTGCAGTCCGCTCTTTGGGATCACCAATCGCAATTTCTGGAAGGAACGGAATGATGGGCAAAATGATTTCAAGGGGCCTCGCCCTCGCAATGGTTGCCGGTGCTTTCACCGCAGCCGCTCCTGCTGCACTCGCAGAAGGTGAGTTTTCGGGCAATGTCGCCCTGACCACCGACTATGTCTGGCGCGGCGTCTCGCAAAACAATGAGAACCCAGCCATCCAGGGCGGTTTCGACTATGCCAATGGCTTGTTCTATGCGGGCACTTGGGCCTCGATCGTCGACTTTGGCGGCGCCAATATGGAGCTCGACCTCTATGGTGGTTTCGCTGGCGAGACCGAAGGCGGTCTGTCCTGGGATGTCGGCGTTATCGGCTATGTCTATCCGGACGCAGATGATCTCGACTTCATCGAGCTCTATGGCGGCCTCGGGACTACCCTCGGCGCGGTCGATCTTGGCGGCTATATCTATATCGATCCCGACAATGAGACGACATATGTCGATTTCACAGCCGGATTTGCAGCCACCGACACGCTTGGCTTTGACGCGTCTGTCGGCAGCTATCTCGATGGCGGAGACGGGTTCGTTGAAGAGTTCACCAATTACTCGCTCGGCGCGACGCTCTCGACGGAATATGTCGACTTTGACCTGCGTTTCTGGGGCAATGATGGCGACTCGTTCGGCGACGTTGGCGACGAGCGCGTCGTCCTGACGGTCAGCCGCTCACTGTAGAGCCTTTACAGGTTAAAGCCCGCCTCTTGCCCTCCTGTCAGGGCGGGCCTGACTGGCCGCTGCTTTCATCGACCGTGATGGAAGCAGCGGCTTTTTCTTTTAGCCGGGCGAGCGTGCCTGGTGACGGCTCAGGGTCTGTGTTGGGTCAGGAGGGGACGTTGCCTCCCCAGGCCCTCATCCTGAGCGTGTCGAAGGATTAGAGGGCGGCGCTCCTAATGTCCGCCAGTCCCTGCGCAGGCAGGGACCCAGGGATCAAAGTCCACTAATCATCCATGGACACCTGCCTACGCAGGTGTCTCCGGAAGAATGTTACCCTCTCCGGGAAGCCCGCCTCGTCCTTCGACAAGCTCAGAATGAGGCTTTCACTTGATCCGCGTATCCCGGCGCAGGCCGGGATCTCCTGCCTCGTAGCCTGAAGCCGTCAACAGAGATCCCGGGTCGAGCCCGGGATGAGCGGAGCTATGCTATGTCCGCTTCAACGCCGAAACCGGACAAAGAAAACGGCCCGGGAGAGATCCCGAGCCGTTTCAATAATTTGGCCACGTTCAGTGAAGCGCGTCCTAGCCTGCGATCTTGCGGACATAGTCATACTCGGCCTTTTTCCGCTCGCGCTTTTTGGCGGGCTGGAAGGCGACCTGAGCATGCTCGGCACAGTACGGACCACTGGTTGATTTGCGGCCACAGAAGGCAAATTTCGGATCTGCCGGATCACCAATCGGCCATTTGCACATGCTGTCGCGCAGCGTGAGGATGGTTGCAGCTTCGCCGTCGGCCAGCGGTTGCGGTGGCAGCGCGGTAAGCATGGCCACTTTCTCGTTCGGCTTCAGGTCCGGCTCGGTCGACACGCGCTGCGGCTTTGGCACGACGACGCTGCCATCTGGCTGTATCCGCGGCTTCGGACGCGCCAGGCGCGGAGGGCGTTTCACCGGGCGCGATGGCGTCGCGCGACCGGACAGGCCGAGGCGATGAACCTTGCCAATCACCGCGTTGCGCGTCACGCCGCCAAGCTCCTTGGCAATCTGGCTGGCCGAATGACCCTCCGCCCAGAGTTTTTTGAGAACTTCTACCCGATCTTCTGTCCAAGC
>JANSXJ010000145.1 GCA_024743015.1 Hyphomonas sp.
AGACCGTCAAGACCGCAGACAGCGGAGGGGGATCACCCGTCCTGCACACGCCGGCGGCACGGAAGGACGGGGAGACCGCTGGCTGCGCCGGAGCCAAAGCGGAGGCTTGGTCTTGACGGAGGACGGGGCCGCAGGCCCCAAGCAAAAACGAAAGTCAGCCCGTCAGGGCTGGCACTTCACGCGCAAGGGATGAACGCCGCATGGCCGAGACTACAGGCTCGGTTCACGACAGCCCGGCCCGCAGGGTGCGCCCGCAAACAAGCGCCTCCATTTTTTGCTGTACACATATCCATCAAATGTTGTGCACTTCCAACGACTCATGCGATTATATTGCGCTTTGAAATCAACTTACTAAGACCGTCGGTGCGACATTGAGAGAAGCCGCAATAACCATAGATAAAGCGAAGTCATCCCGTACGGGACACACGTTCCATGAAAGGTGGACGGCCCGCCGAGCTTTGCAACTCGTCTTTCCCGACGACGACCTGTACGCGATCGCGGTGGAAGGACTATCCACCAGCGAAACGGCTAAGCCCGGTACCGACGCAGATGACGTCGCAGACTTGACGCTGTTTTTTGGTCAAGGAGACAATTTCGCCACCTGTGAACGGCAGGAGGTTTTGCAGTTCAAGTACAAAGTAGACTCTCAAGATGTTACCGCATCATATCTAAAAAAAACGATCAAGAAATTTGCGGCCAGCCTAGTCGGATATGAAAAGGAATTTTCGGTACAGCAGGTCAACGAAAAACTCTCGTTTGCGTTTGTCACGAATACGGATTTCTCCGCCCATCTCTGGGAAGCTATCAGATGCTTGAAGGAAGGCTCGAAACCGAGCCAAAACTCCGCGCTAGGGCAGTACAATAATCTCAAAAAGTGGTGCCAAGAAGAAGGCGCTGACGCCCAACGTCTCTTCTCATTGATAGAGTATCACGCTTCCACGCAGAGTTTGAACACGCAGAACTCAAAGCTACGAAGAACACTGAGCAGTTGGAGTCCCGGCGCAGATGGTCAGGCGCGAGCTCGCTTACATGGGCTTGAAGCACTGATCAGCGAGAGAGCCGGCGTTTCGGGGCAACGCAATAACCTCGTCAAAAGAGAAGACGTTCTGGATGTCCTTGGGTGTGATTCCGAAGATGATCTGTTTCCGGCAGAAACGGGGTTCGTCGATGTTGGTGTTGTTGTTGAGCGACAGGCCTTGGACGATGCGCGTCAACGAATCGGGCAGGCAGAAAAACCGTTCTTCATTTTTGCCGACGGGGGTGTTGGGAAGACCGTATTTGTACAAAGCTTGGCACAACAGATGGGCGAAGACTACGAGACAGTGGTCTTTGATTGCTTTGGCGGCGGCTCATACCGCTCCGAGGATCAGTCCAGACATCTCCCCAAGGTTGGCCTTCTGCAAATCGTGAACGAACTGGCTTCGCGCGGCCTTTGCGATCCACAGCTGCCGACCGATGGTGATTCAGACGCGCTTATCAGGGCTGCGCGGAAGCGATTGGAGCAAGCCGCCCAGACCGTAAGGGCACGAACGATCAAGCAAGGCATCTTGGTGATTATCGATGCTGCCGATAATGCGCAGCTGGAGGCTGATGATCGAAAGGAAAAAGCATTTCCTAGATTGCTCTTGGCGAACTTGAGCCGCGAGCCTTTGGATGGTGTCAGACTTGTGCTGACAGCTCGACCTCATCGTATGGACGACGTTATTGGCAAGAGTGATGTTGAGCGTTTTGAACTTGGCGCGTTCACGGAAGACGAGACGAGAGCATTTCTTGAGAGCAGGCGCGATTCAATCAGCGGACTGGAGTTCTCGACGGTACTGGCGCGATCTGGGGGCAATGCCCGTGTTTTGGAGTATTTGGTTCAGAGCTGGGACGAGAACATCGCCG
This sequence comes from Hyphomonas sp., assembly GCA_024743015.1. Taxonomy (GTDB): domain Bacteria; phylum Pseudomonadota; class Alphaproteobacteria; order Caulobacterales; family Hyphomonadaceae; genus Henriciella. Next base: position 1,888 of record JANSXJ010000145.1, read on the forward strand.
GCACCGTGCCGCATGAGATAATCACCGTCGAGGAGCTAATCCGTCAACGCTGTGAGAAGATATTTCGCGATCTCCATCAGGCCGGATGGAGTGATGATGAGGTCAAGCAGTTCTTTACTGCAATATCGCTGTTGCCACCCCCGATCCCACTCAACGAGATGGCATCCGCACTTGGTTGGCCGCAATCAAAGGTAAATAGCGCTGTCTCGGACCTTGCACCGATGCTTGAGGTGCTGAAGCACGGAGCGATTTTTCGCGACGAGCCGACAGAAACGTTTATCCGGGAGAACTACGCTTCGGAGTCGAGTGCCCAGCAGGAGATAGCGGACCGACTCAACGCCTGCCAATCATCATCGGTGTATGCTGCTGAAGCATTGCCGCGATTTCTTGTGGTTATAGAGGACAGCGATCGTGCCTATGCGCTGTCAAATTCTGAAGATTTCCCCGGGATAGTGAAGTCTGAGTACGGCCGTCGACGCTTGCGGCTGCTGCGGCTGGGTGCTGCCTTTTGCCTGACTGTGAAGGAAAGGGACTATGACCGAACGTTGCGGCTCACTTTGCAGCTTGCACAAGTGGCTTCGGCGGATGCGAAGGGCGATCGGTTTATTCGTAACTCTCCCGGCATCGCGGTGTCCCTTGGCGACCAAGATACGTCACGTCGGCTGTTTCAGGACCGCTCAGGCTGGCGCGGCGCAAGAGACGCCCGTCTCATTGTTGCCTATGCATTTCAGGGCGAGTTGGGGGAAGCGGAAATCCACCAGAATCGAGCGATCGGCTGGATTAACTGGGACTATCGAAACAGAAATGACGAGGACCGATTCGATCGTTCTCAGCCATCGGTTTCCGATTTTGCGGCAGTCGTCTTTCTAAGTATTGTACAGGGCCACCACACCTCCGCGGACCGCAACATTGCGAAATGGAACTATCCATTCGCCATCGCTGTTTGCCGCGCCGTGATCGCACTATTGGAACAGTATGAGGTTCTGACGGGCGAAGCCGTGCTCGCAGACTTGGCCGTGTTCGCTTCGAGCAAAGATTGCACCTCGTTCGCGCTGCAAGTCTCATTGATGGCAAGCAACAAGTGCCTTGATTTCGCGTTCCACAAGCGCATTGCACGATCAGCAAGTCCTATGGCGAGAGCAATCGGGAAAGGCGCTATTGAGGATCGCCACGACGATAAACAAGCACTGCAACGGGTAATGAATGAGGCCGCGCTATCAGCACTTCTTCACAATTCTCGCCAATCGGCAGTTGGCATCAGCCGTGTTCTGAAAGCTCAGCGAGTGTCTCGCTACGACTACAGCGAACGATATGGCTCGTTTCGAGGTTGGGCACCAATCCTGAGCGCTTGTGTTTCAGCTTGGGCAACCGGAGCGGAACTCCAATTTCATCACCTGTTGCCACACGAAGTCAAATCCAAGCGCGCATTCAAATCAATACGAGATAAATCTGCCCTGATCAGATATTTGGAAGGATTGGAGCAGTTCGAGCAAAATAGAGAAGTCGAATCAAAACGTAAGCGTGAGAAAACCAAGCAGTTTAGCAGTCAAGAATGCCGCGATATCGCTGGGGGAATTGACCTAGTCATCGAACTTGCCCGAACGCTACAAGATGTCGTTCTTAAGCACCGCCGAATTGGGGAGCAGGAATTCCGAGATTTCTTGCAGAGTTGGGAGTCAAGGCTGCGCTTTGATATTCACTGGAACGCCGAAACAGCGCAGGACAGTTTGGCCAGAAACGTTGGATTTGGATTCGCCCTTTTGTTTTTGCGGCATGGGCGTGATCTGACGGAAGACGACGCCAGCAAACTGACCCAGATTCTCGGTCGCGGGCGCTTCACGATCGAACAGAAACTCAGTGTTTTGCTCCTGCTGGCGCGGCATAGCAACCTACACGGCCTAGCGGGGCAATTTGCTAGACAAATCTCCGAAGACGTCCGTCATGACGAGTACATCGAACAGCGTGGCGAGCACTACATTTCCCTTACAGAGGCGCTGTTGCCGCTAGGTACGGCGGAAGCGCAACACTATTTCCGCGAAGGGCTCGCTCAACTCGATCAGCTCGGTGGTGATGACTACGACACCATCTATTCGGTTTTGTACTATGCTGCGGAGCAGAAAGGAGGATGGCTCAAGCCTGCGCTTGGCCATCGGCTGATGAATCTTTGCCAGACGATTATCCACCACGAACCGAGCAAATTCGGCTGGACGTTGTTCAGCCGGGCGGCGGCGCAGTCAATAGGTATTCAAGCTATCTACAAGATGGTCAGATGGTCAGATCAGGACACGGCGAAGTTCTCATATGGTCTGCCCCAGCTAGCCTGCTTCCTGGCCAAAAAGGGACATCTCGACCCCCGCCGTGCTGCCTTCATACTGCTGCTCTGCAAGAATGAGGGATGGCATGAATGGAAGATCGGTGACGGATTGAACGACCTTCTCGGCGCTTCAAGCGAGGAGATTCGTCAGCTCATCTGGCGCGCAGTATTTGGCAAGCTCAAGTTCGAGTATCCCTTTGGTGGTGCAAGATACTTGTGGAAAAATCTGCTTGATTCGCTCGATGGCTTTCAGTCCGCTTCGGACAACACAGATGTCGAAGACCTTCGGATACTCATCGATAAATCGAGCACCCGCTCAGACGAAGAGAATAGACGTCGAAACCCGCATGTTGACGCATCGCACTTTGCCGAAAGTAAGGATCGTGAAAGCGAGCAACGGGAGATCGACGAGGCGTTTGAGCAGATCGTTCGAGCCTGCGATTTGTCGTCACCCCATTCCATTGATGAGGCCATCCGCATTGTTCGCGCAGACCGGCGCTTCATGTTCAATGCGGAAAAGCGGGTTGTGGACCGGCTCAGAGGGAATTGTCCTTATGAGCAACGAACGCACTTCATAACCGTCATTGGCGAACTCGTTGAACTTGACTTCGATGATGCTGTCGAGAGCCTTATTGAAACGATATCGCTATGGGAGGATTCGTCTGCTCACATAGCTTCAAACAAGACTGGTTTCATCCAGCAGCTTTTTGAAATGAAAGGATCGGAGCTATTTGACCTGCGATACACCGGAATTCTTCGGGAAATCCATAGAATTGCGGAGTTTTGCGGAGATGCCGAGTTCGTTCTTAATCTCGTTCTCGATACCATCGTCAGGGAGAAAATCGAGTTGACCGGCGATGAATGGCTTCAGTTGGCAACGGGTCTTTGCCAGCATGCCTCCGGTGAAGCAAATCTGGACGCCCTCGAAAACCTGCTGTCCGGCCCGGCGGTCCAGATTGGCGATGAAATCGGGGAAGGCGTCTTTAGGGAGTCTTTCACACCGCCTACTGATCAAAGCACCACCGTCGCTGAAATCACATGGCACCTTCTGGGCAATGAGGACGCTTTCATTAGGTGGACGACAGCACGGAGCATCAAGGGCCTCGCCGATCTGGGGCTCCATTCCGATGTTGCTGCGCTTCTGGATTATTATGATCGTCCAAAGGTGGATGCATTAGCGTCCAAGGACATCGATGTATCGTTCTTCAATGCCCAACAGTGGTTGCTTATGGGATTGGCGAGGGCCTGCCTGCACCACGGAGAAGCGCTGAGTTACATTAGGGGCCGACTTGAGCAGCTATATGGTCGCCAAGACACCCATGCGCTCAACAAGTTACACATCGGCCGGTGCTTGCAGCACATAGCCGTTTCGCCCGCCAAATCGGAACTTTGGAATGAAGTCTGCATTCCAGCAAAGGGATACGCAGACCCGCCCACGCGCCCAAAGCCAACCGAATCGACGTCTGGGTTTGAATTTGATCATGAGTTCCACGAACGCGAGATCTCGGGCTTTGCACGTCTATTTGGCATGTCTCACGGCGAGGCTATCGATGCAGTTGCCGACGAGATAAAAGCGCGATGGCCAGAGGCCGAAGATATGAACTTCTTCTCTGGGAACGTGCGATATCGCCGGAGCCGTACCGATCGGTACGAGAGTTATCGCGAGAGTGTCCAAAAACATGCATTGCTACTTGCTGCAACAAAGCTAGCTGGAAACAGGCCTGTCATCCGTGAGAAATATGAGGCAGCAGAAGCGCGGCCATGGGCCGAGTGGCTTGAGCGCTACGATGTTTCTTTTGAGAGCGGCGCATGGCTTTCAGACCGCAAAGATGAAGTGCCCACGCAGGCTGCCGAATGGCTCCTAGCCCGAAACGCGGGCAAGGATGCTCTGGAAGACCAAGAGAGCTTGCTGCGCAAAGTTGGTTTGCTGGGAGACACGGGAGAACATGTGCCTCTATGCGGCCACTGGCGATCAGTTGACGGCGTTGTCGTACGAATGATCTCGGCTCTAGCACAAAGGAAAGGCGTTATTGGGAGATGCAAAGCATTCTCCAATAGGCCTGACCATGACCTGTGGCTGCCTAGTTTCGACTCGTACGGCAACGTCGATCGCCACATGATCAAGAGTGACTTCGAACCGCTGATCTGGGAGCCGGAACGATATCCCGAAGGCATTGATGTAGGCGACGAGTTTGCCACCAGTTACCCCGTCAGTCGGCCTCGATTGGGCAGAGCCCTAATCCGTGATTTGAGCTTGAGAACCGAAAACGAAGGCGGGACTTGGCTTGCTGAAGATCGGAGTATGGCACTCAGAAGTCAGGTATGGGGCCAGTGGCAACCTGATCCCGACAACCCTCATGGGTGGCATCAAGATGAAGGTGTGCTTCTCTGGGCCTGCCCGGACTGGCTAAACACCGCCCTGTCGAAGTTGAACCGTCGTTTGGTGTTCTATATCAACTTCTACAGGCCTAAGCCGTACCGCAGTTTTGATGACAGATCGAGGCTTCGGGCTGCGTACGTGGCTTTGCGGATGCCGGAAGGAACATATCGCGTCTGGCAGGCCAAAGAAGCGATGAATACGGCCTATCACTGACACCTCGAAATCGGAACGCGTAGCACTGCGAGTTGATTGCGGAAAGCTTGCATCCATCTTAGGCAAGGTGGCACGCATCCAATCCGCGCAGGGTTGATCAGGGTTCCAAGGGGCTTGAAAGATCTTTGGTCGCCTCCAAGCGCGGGAGCTTGGCCTCCATGGCATGGTCGTGGGTATCGGGTCACGAAAGACCTGATCGGCATCCAATCGCCGGACGGTTGGCCCCACGGCGTGGTCTCCATGAAATGGCCTCCATGGAATGGGCTGGGGTCTTGGGGGCAGGCACGCCCGCCAAGTCGATGGGTGCAGGGAGAGCGACGTCCCCTTGCGAGTGATTGAACGGCGATACGTTCTATTGGCTCAGGATGGGTTCATCACCCTGACGGAGCCACGGGTCGGGGGGATGCAACGGGGGCGCGCAGCGGGCCCCCTTGCCAAGGTGGTTTTGTACTACAAAACACATCTTGCAAAGCAACTCAAATTATTCGATAATGTGCATTTTTTAATACATATGTAGAGAGATCTTGCAAAGCAACTCAAATTATTCGATAATGTGCATTTTTTAATACATATGTAGAGAGATCTTGGAATGAAAAATTATGTAAAAATCGAAGGTGGGTACATATCCTTAAAGTACAGTTTTTTATTTGCGACCACAATCACTGTTGGAGTAGGTTTAGGATTGGGGCTGCTGTTCTCATCGCCGTATGCTGCGGTTGTAGGCGCAACCGTTTCTATGAGTGTTCTACTGGCGGCTTTTGACAGTCTCGAAAGAGTGATTGATGACGTTCTGTCCAATGAACAGGAGCAGGACGTGCCTCGCGAATCAAACTCCACGAACTCACCTTCACCCTGACAATCTCTGTTGTGTTTTGACCGCAGCAAGCTAGGTTTCCGGTATTGTTCTTTCTGAGGGGCTGCGAAGATGTGGGCATTTCTCGTCGAGAAGGTATTCTTGCAGGCGGCAGTGGGTCTGTTGGTGGCCTATCTTTATGGATCATCGCAATTCAACACAGGATATGATGAAGGATTTGATCAGGGCAGAATCGACGCCGTTTCCGATTTTTCTGACGAAACTATCGACCTCGTACTAGAAAGAAATCTAAAAATCGATCAGGCGATCGATACCAGAAAAGCGAATGCAGAATCGGATATTGCGGACGAAAAAGCCGCTCATCAGTCGCAAATCCAAGAAGAGCGCATTGCATTCGAATCAGAACTGGACGGTCGCGAAGCGCAATTCGTCGCAAGCCTAGATACGCTCATAGATGAACGGTATTCAAGTGAATTGGAAAATGCAGACCGGACAGATTATGATCGAGGTTATAGTGACGGAAAAGTGTATGGCGAAGACGAGGCCACAAGGATATCCCAAGCGGCTTGTGAATCAGCCATGGCGGACTTTCGAAGCTACGGTCGCCTATGGAACGCGTTTTCCGACGCTATTTGGTCGTATGTCGAAGAGAAACCAGTAACCGAAACAGCGATGAGAAGCCGCGCCGAAGCTATTGTGGAAATCGCGTCTGAAGGGCGCAGATCAGCACTGGGCTTGGCTGCACAATTGAATAGCCAAGTTGATCAAATTGCTGCCGCTCTGAGAGTCCGACTCGGAAGTTGATCAAACATAACAATATCTTGCGAGACGACGGGTGAGGATGCGGATGTGCGCGATGAGCATCCAGGCGATTGCGCTTTCGATTGTCGTCTCCCAATCCTTCGCTAGGCGGCGGCAGCG
>JANSXJ010000213.1 GCA_024743015.1 Hyphomonas sp.
GCTGAGTCAAATGTGGTCCTCGCTTGGCAATTCGTAATCAAAAGCGCCCAATTTCTTTACCCCTGACGACTTTTGCGTAAACAGGGGGCAGATGACGAACCGAACACCGAAACGAAAACCGCCGGCGCGAGTCTGGCAACGTATGCTCTCCGGTCGGCGACTGGATCTGCTCGATCCCTCGCCGGTCGATGTCGAGATTGAAGACATTGCACATGGCCTCGCCCGCGTCGCGCGTTGGAACGGCCAGACCAAGGGCGCGCATGCCTTCTCCGTCGCGCAACACAGCGTCGTGGTTGAAGCACTATGCGTGCATCTGGAGCCGCGCATCGACCCGAGGTCCCGCTTGCTGGCGCTTCTGCACGATGCGCCGGAATATGTGATTGGTGACATGATCTCGCCATTCAAGGCCGTGCTGGGCGATGGCTATAAGGATATCGAGAGCCGCCTGGCGCATGCGATCCATGCGCGCTTTGGCTTGCCCGCCGAAACTCCGGGCAGCCTGAAGCGTTTGATCAAGAAGGCTGACAATATCTGCGCGTGGTTTGAAGCGACCCAGCTGGCGGGGTTTTCCGAAGCGGAGTCCGATCGCTTTTTCGGGCATCCCCCGCGCGGCGTTCAACTGGAGCTGATGCCCCAGCCAACCGAAGTCGCGCAAGCTGAATTCATTGCACGCACGGTCGCTTTGCTCGCCGACATCGAGGCCCCTGCATGAGCCTGATTATCGGCCTTTCCGTTGTGATCGTCGCCTTTGATGGCGAGAAACCGCGCGTCCTGGCCACACGTCGCGAGGGCGGTCTGACCGCGCTCCCGTTTGGTGCGTTTGATCCCGCGCGGCACAGAACGTTTGAACTTGCGCTACGCGGCTGGGTGAAGGAACAGACCGGCTTCCAACTCGGTTATGTGGAGCAGCTCTACACATTTGGCGACCGCGACCGCGAAAGCCCCGAAGCAACCTTGCTAGAGGCCCCGCAGGATGCCCGCGTCGTGAGCGTTGGCTACCTGGCCCTGACGCCGGAAACCGAGCGCTTGCCGGATGCGTTCGAGGCGCGCTGGCGAGGCTGGTACCGGCATTTTCCCTGGGAAGATCATCGCAGTGGCCGGCCCGCCATTATCGATGACGTGATTGCAGCAAAGCTCTCAACCTGGGCCGCCGGGAATGCGGACCGACAATCGCGAGCCCAGGCAGCCTTTGGCCTCGATGGCGAAGACTGGCCGGATGAAGCGGTGCTGGAACGCTATGAGCTTTTGTATGAAGCAGGGCTCGTGGCGGAGTGCGCGCGCGATCGCGGCCTGCCATTGCCGGAAACGCAATTGGGCGAGCCAATGGCGTCTGATCACCGACGCATCCTCGCCACCGCGATCAGCCGCCTGCGCGCAAAAGTGCGCTATCGCCCGGTCGTCTTCGAGCTCATGCCGGAGCGGTTCACGCTCACCGCGCTGCAAGGCACAGTGGAGGCCATTCTTGGCCAGCGGCTGCACAAGCAGAATTTCAGGCGCGCGCTGGATCGCACCGGATTTGTCGAGGGAACCGGCGAAATGGAAAGCGGCACGGGTGGCCGCCCGGCTGAGCTGCATCGCTTCAAACGCGAAGCCCTCCGCAGAACCGGTGCCCGCGGCCTGAGCGCACCTGTGGTGCGGAAATAAGGGGGCACCCAGACCGCTGCGCGGTCGGGTGTGACGCGTATCGCTACGTTCGGGCAAGCCGCAAAAAGATCGGATAGCTGAACCCTGCAGCGAGCCCACCAAGATGTGCGGCCCAGGCGACGCGCATGATGCCGATGTCTCCACCCAGAAAAGCCAGGACAATATTGATCAGGATCCAGGGAACACTGATCGACGCGGCGCCGCGCCAGCCATTTCGAAGAAACCCGATCGCCGGAAGCAAGCCCGAAATCGCCGATGAGGCGCCGATTGTAATTCCATTCTGAGCATCAAGTGCGTACCAGAGCATTTGCGCCGCTGCGCCGCCTATCGCGCAGACGAAGAAGAAGGCGAGGAAGAGGATGGCACCCTTGTTCGCCCGCCCCATGCCCTGAACGACAATCGGCCCCAGCGCGATGAGCATGGCCATGTTCATCATCAGGTGAAACGAGACACCGTGCAGGAAAGTATGAAGCACATATGGGGCAAATGCGCCCCAGGGGCGCGGCGCGTTCTCAAATGCCGGGCCGCCTGCAATGGCCGCGACGGCGTACATCCAGTCTTCCAGTTGATCCGACACGTTGAACTGCACCAGCGATACCACGACGATCGCTCCGGTGAGTAAGAGAATGACGGTTGGAAACCCCTTGCGGAATATCGGTGGGCGCTGCGGCAACTGGTTCGGGTCGGAGTAAACTTGCATCCTCTTCATATGGCGTTGGCGGGCGAAAACACCAACCCTGCTCTGCCGCCACGTGACGGCTTGACGTTTGATGGTCGGCGGCCACGATCCCGATCATGACTTTGACATTTGACGACCTCCGCCCGCCCTGCCCGCACATGGACGAGACTCATGCCGAATGGCGCCGCAGTGTGCGCGGCTTCGTGGAACGCGAAATGATGCCCTATATCGAAGACTGGGAAGACGCCGGGCGCGTCCCGCGGGACCTCTTCAAAAAGGCCAAAGCGGCGGGGCTTCTGGGGATTGGTTACCCCACTGAATATGGCGGCGAGGGGACTGAGTTTGATCGGTTCCACGGCATCGTGACCTCCGAAGAGCTCGCGCGCATGGGGGCTGGCGGCGTTTCATCTGCGCTTATGATCCACGGCATCGGACTACCGCCCATCATGGCGCTCGGCTCTGAAGAAATGAAAACCGAGATCGGTCGGAAAGTCCTCTCCGGCGAAAAACAGATCAGCCTTGGCATCACCGAACCGTCCGCCGGGTCGGATGTGGCCCAGCTGAAAACCAAAGCGGTGAAAGATGGCAATGGCTGGCGCGTCAACGGCTCCAAGACCTACATTACCGGGGGAATGACCTCGAAATGGCTGACCACAGCCGTGCGGACGGGGGGCGAAGGTATGGGCGGTATCTCGCTTATGCTCATCGACCTCGAGAGCGAAGGCGTCAGCCGCACCGAACTGCCGAAGCAAGGCTGGTGGGCCTCTGACACGGCGACGATCCACTTCGACGATGTCTTTGTCCCCGCGGAGAATCTGATCGGGGCGGAGAATAAAGGCTTCTATGGCATCATGGCGAATTTCAATGGCGAGCGCCTCGGCATGGCCGCGCAGGCCGCCGCGTCCGCCCGGGTCTGCATCGAAGAAGCCGCTGCCTGGGCGCAAGAACGCAAGACCTTTGGCAAGCGGCTCGCCGACCATCAGGTCATTCGCCACAAGATCGCCGCCATGGCCCAGCGCGTCTGGGCAACGACAAGTATGCTCGACACCTATGCCTGGCACGTCCAGAACGGCAACACGCCTGTGGCCGAGCTCGCCATGTTGAAAGTGCAGGCGACGGAAACGCTGGAATTCTGCGCTCGCGAAGCAATGCAAATCCTTGGCGGTGCCGGCTTTATCCGCGGGCACCGCGTGGAGCGTATCTATCGCGAAGTTCGTGTGATGGCGATCGGTGGCGGCTCGGAAGAAATCATGCGCGATTTGGCAGCGCGCCAACTCTCGCTGTAGGCTGTGATCGGGAGGTAGTTCATGGATAGTTTCAAAGACAAAACGGTTGTCATTACCGGCGGTGCCACTGGCATCGGGTTTGGCCTCGCCAAACGCTTTGGCAGCGAAGGCGCGAAGATCGTCATAGGCGAACCCCGACAGCACCGCTTGGATGAGGCGATCTCGTCCCTGAAAGACCTGGGTATCGACGCCTCAGCCATGGTCATGGACGTGACCGAAGCGGCAAGCGTGATCGCGTTCGCGGACTTCGCGGACAAAACCTATGGCGGCACGGATGTGCTGATTAACAATGCGGGCGTCCCCAGCAACCGCGCACCGATCGTCGATGTCCCCATGGCGGATGTCCGCAAGCTCTTCGACGTCAATTTTTTCGGCGTGTGGCACGGCGCGGCGATTTTCGGAAAGCGCATGATTGAACGCGGCAGCCCGGCCGCGATCTACAATCTCGCCTCAGAGAATGCCTTCTTCAATGCCGTGCAGAACAGCGCGTCCTACATTGCGTCCAAGCATGCCGTTCGCGGCCTGACGGAAGCGATGCGCGACGAGTTTCCCGACTTCATACAGATCGGCATGATCATTCCGGGCTTTGTCGCATCGGAAATGACCAAGGGGTCTGAACAGTTCGCCATGGATGCCGATACGTTCGCCGAAAAAGTGGTCGAACAGATCCGCGCGGGCGAGTTTTACGTCGTCACCCATTCCTACAACATGGTCCGCATCCAACCGATCCATGACCGCATCGCGGACGCCTATGCCCGCAACGCCCCGCGCTATGAGGGTGATGAGGAATATGACGTGCCAACGCTGATCGCGAAGATCCGAGGCCGGAGGGATGGCGCGTGATGTCCTTACTGACCGTTGCGATTACGATTTTTCTCGCTGAACTCGGCGACAAGACTCAAATCGCAACCGTATTGTTCGCATCAGATGAGAATCAGAATCCGTGGCTGGTCTTTATCGCCTCGAGCCTCGCCTTGACCGCCGCGTCGGGCATTGCCGTCCTGCTTGGGCGCACCGCGGAACGTCTCTTGTCCGCGCTCCCGCTCAATTTGATTGCTGGAGCAGGCTTCGTCTTGATCGGCACCGTGATGATTATCTCGTTCTTCCGTCAGACCGCTTAAAAAAACCCCGGACCGCAGCCGGTCCGGGGAAAGCGTGGTTGGTGTTGGAAGGAGGCGATCTGGCTAGAATTTATAGCCAAAGCCAAGGCCAACCACGGTTGGGTTGATGTCGACTCCCGCATCGACAGTCGCACCCAAGGCTGTTGTGAAGTCCACAGTCACATCTGTATTGATCCAGATCTTCTTGACGTCGGCATTGAATGCCCATCCGCCCGGCTGCCCGTCCAGATCATAGTCGAACCCGACCTGCAGCGCGCCGCCAATGCTTGGGTCATAATCGATGCTGTCCGCCACTGGCCCAGCATCTTCATCAAAGAAGAGCGTCGCATTGATCCCCGCACCGACATACGGCTTGAACTGCGTGCCTGTGTCGAAGTGGTATTGCAGGGTCAGTGTTGGCGGCAATAGCCAGACATCGCCAAGATCAACCGTCGCATCGGTCAGTGCGCCAGGCACCGTGACATTCACAGCTTCCACATCATGCGGTGTCACAGCGAGGATCAGCTCGACCGCGACATTCTTGTTGAAGAAATAGCTGATATCGAGTTCCGGGACGTACTGGTCGCCAATATCGACATTGCCTGCCAGCGGGGCACCCGCGACCGACAGATCGGCGCTTTCATCTGGCAAAACGCCGAGCACACGCCCGCGGATCATCCAGGGATTGTCCTCAGCATAGGCCGCCGTTCCAATCAGGGTCGACGTCGCCATCAGGGCGGCACAAAAGAGCGATTTCATAATTTAGCCTCTTGGTTTGAAAACTTGTGATCGCTAGCTAGGAAACTGTTTTCACGCATGAAATTACCCATTCTGACGCGCGGATATGTGCCGCGTGGCAGATGCGCTCAACTGCGTATTCTTCCGGAGTGACGTGTCCGTTTCGGTTTGCGAGCGTGCAAAGATTCCTGCACCCTGATTATGCTCTGCCCTTCCCTTTTGCGCTCAATTCCTCAAAACGAGGCATAAGGTGACAAACTATAGACAGCCACAAACGCGGCCCACGGCTATGCCTGCGCACAGATTCGCGATCTGCCCGTTTTTTGGAAAACCCAAACTTTGTTCATTCAGGGCAACTACGGTGTCGCGTTGCAACTACCGGTTGGTGCAACGATCGGTTGGACCCAGACAACCGGATCGCTGTCTCTCTGCCCAATTTATACAAGCTTGCAGATCGCTGTCTCGCAGTGGCGATAGACTGGTTTCATAGACGTCACTACAATCCGAAAGTCTGTCAAAGTACTCTATGTTACACCGTCGGATGCACTCCTGCCGCTCGGGGCCTAGTGAGGTGTCTTGAAACCGATCTCGGAACGGATTTGAGTAGTCAGCATCTGATCCAAAATCCGAACCCGTATCCCCTGAATCACAGTTCAATCCCAAACACGTCGTTTGCGCGTCAGAAACACCGCCAAACAAGGCAAAGCCCATTACAATCATTATTTTCTTCATAATTCTTTTTCACCACATAATTTATGTATTTATCTACGAATATATTATAGAATATAACATATAATTCATCATTATACTTGGATTGTCAATAATTACACTTCTCGGCACGCATGCCCTTCCTGAGTAACGCAGCCGTTTCGCTTTGCGAGAGTGAGAAGAATCCTGCACCCTGATTATGCTCTGCCCTTCCCTTTTGCGCTCAATTCCTCAAAATGCGGGTTATGGCTCATTCACATGCACATTCTCACGCCAACACACCGTGTAGCCC
>JANSXJ010000538.1 GCA_024743015.1 Hyphomonas sp.
CATCACGTTTCCTTTTTAGAACGGAAGGACGGTTTGCAGGACCCTGGGAACAAGCCCGCGTTTCATCCCGGCCATGGTTTCACCCTGGCTCAGATAAGAGAGGTTCGCATCGGCGATTTTCTCGTAAGACACTGTGTTGGTGCGGGTAATGTCCTGGGCGCGGATCACGCCGGACACAGTCAAATAACGGATCTCATTGCTGACCTGAGTTTGCTGATAGCCGGCAATGATCAGATTGCCATTCGGCTCGACCCCGACAACGCGGGCGGAAAGCTGGAACGTTACCTGTTCCGCGCGGTTCACCGCTCCATTGCCGGTCAAAGCCGACGTGCGATCATAATCGACGCCCGGCGACAGAGTCGCGCCGCCTGGCAGGACGCCGTTCGCCCATTGTGGCAAACCAAAAAGGGCACCGAGATTGAACTGCTCATTGGTCGATCGGTTGCGGGAAAGGGACGTCTGGACATTCGCCTGATCGTTCATGTCGACTACCACGGTCAGCAAATCGCCAACATCCTTCGCCCGGCGCATGCCGAGCAGTGCATTTGGCGCAGTTGTCCACAAAGAGGCCGATTGCGCAGGCACAGGTTCTGCGGTTCGGGTCGTTTTAGCCCAATCGATATTCTGCTGCGGCGGTGTGATCTGGTCTGCCGTCTGTGTACCGCCTGACGCACAGGCCGATACGGTGAGTGCGACCATCCCGGTCGCCGCGAAAATTCCTATTTTACCCATATCCAGCCTCCTGCTTGGACCGTACCTTCAACCACCTGGCGCGACTGAAGATTCAAGACGGGGACGGTTTCATTCTCACCGGCTTCCCCCATGGCGCGGCCGGTCAGAGAAATCTCCAACGGCCCTCTCAGATACTTTACTGTGACAAGCTGATTGCGCTTTACGAGGCGCGGGCTCTGCGTGTCTTTTTGTTGAATGCTCTGTCCGGCATAGACGGTCCTGCGGACCTCGCGGCCGATAAGTGCATTGTGTTCGTCTTGCCAGACATCGCCTTCCGGACTGACATTCTCCGGAGTGATCAGATCGCCGGCGCGAATGACATCATTGGCGGTCAGCGAGACCGGGCTGGACAGGCTCAGCCCAAGGCTGAAAAAGATGGCGCTAATCATGCCGCTACCTCAACCGCGTGGTGGCGGCGAGCATTTCATCCGACGCGGTGATCACTTTGGAGTTCAGCTCATAGCCTCGCTGCGCTTCGATCAGGTCGGAGATTTCCTTCACAACATCGACGCTGGAATCCTCCAGAAAGCCTTGCCGCAAAGTGCCCAGTCCATTGCTTCCCGGTACTTGCCGGTTCGGATCTCCGGAGGCTTCGGTCCGTCGGAACATGTTGTCCCCGAGCGCTTCAAGGCCCTTCTCGTTTACGAAGCTAACCAGAGAAATGACACCAATGCCCTGGCCGTTTTCGTCATTGTCAAAATACGCCGTGACCTGGCCATCACGAGAGATTGAGATACGGTTGGCATCGGCTGGGATCGTTATCCCATCGGCCAGTGGATATCCGTCCATGGTGACGATCTCGCCATCCGCGCTTCGATTGAGCTTTCCATCCCGAGTGTAAGCGGACTCACCATCTGGCAAGGCGATTTCCAGGAAGCCATTCCCGTCAATCCCGATATCTAGCTCGGCGCCGGTCTGGCGCATGGACCCCTGGGTAATCTCGACAGAGACGGTTGAGGCTTTCACCCCGGTCCCGAGCTGGATACCTGCGGGCACCACGGTACCAAGCTGCGAGGTCAATGTACCTGGCGTGAGATATTGCTGATACACAAGATCGGAAAATTCGGCGACGCGCGGCCTGTACGCCGCCGTGCTCATGTTCGCGATATTGTTCGATATGACATCGACGCGCATTTGCTGCGCGGCCATGCCGGTTGCTGCTATCTGGAGAGATTTCATGGCTTACCTCCTGGGCCTACCGGTTCCTTAC
>JANSXJ010000442.1 GCA_024743015.1 Hyphomonas sp.
GCAGCGTTCACCACCCAGGAATGCCGGCACTATTTCGAGGCGGCCGGATATGACCCGGAATAAGTCGAATCTGCTCTAGCGGCCAGTCCGAAGCCGAGAGCGATGATCCCCAGTGACTGAAAAACCTCGACCAGCACGACGAAAAACGCCGGATAGGGTGTCACCATGCTCAGAAAGTAGGTTGCACCGCTGATGACCAGAGCGATGCCTGCGGCGAGGTACCAAAGGATGAATCGGACCGTCCGATCAAGCACATAGCCGCCGGTGAACAGGCCGACAAAGATCAACCCGAACAACACCCCAAGAAGTGTTGCAACGCTGGCGGTGCTCAGCTCCAAAGTCCGCTCCTGACATTGACTGATACCCTAACGGCGATTGCTTAAGGGCGGATGAAGCAGGTGCTCACCTTGCCAAGGTTTGCTTTGTTAACCCAAATTCAAGCCAAGAAACCGTTTGTTTGCAGTGGCTTTGCCACATAAGTGATCTGTTTAGTAAAAGGCCAGAATCTAGAAATTCTGGAATAGGCCGCCAAGCCGTGTGTTGATCATCGGCGATGAAACATACATAATCATGAGTCCGCAGTGATCGGCCCTAGGGGACGATTTTTTGATCATTTCCAAAATGCAAACGTCGCAACACGAGAGACATCACAACTCTCCGATGATATCAAAAAATCGCAAATATTTCATTGATATTCGGTAGGAATCCCTTATTATTTGATACGCAGTATCTGCCGATTGCCTGCGAAGATTGTTGCTGTGATGCGTTGTTCGATTCCACTTCCGATAGGTCGCCTCAAGGTTAAGACCGCGCGTCATTTGCGTCGACGTGAATATCATGGCGAGGTTCCGATGTTTCGCGTTGGCCGTTATTATGTCATTTATTGGCGCGATCGGAGCCGTCGGAATCGCCCGCCATCCTGAGCGATGGTGCAGGCGTTCTTCTTTTTGGAGCAGGCCGCCGGACTTAGGGCGGCCGACGGGACAGGCGCATGGCGTCGGAAACGACATGCCAAGCGCAATCTGCGCAGCCCAATCGTCGGATTATGCTGAGACCATACGCATGGTTTTGGCCATCACGCGGGTATCGGCCATGCCAGTGAAGAACGCGTCGCGGTAAGGATAGACAGTTGCCGCAGTGATGGCCTTCAGGGCTCCCAATCGGCGCGTTTGCCGTGTCGTCTGGCCGTGCCTCCCTTGATCGATACCGGCATGCGAATACGTCAGACGCGAGAACTTCAGTTTCGTGATATGAATGCTGGGGAAGCGGGTACTAATCGGAAATCAACCGTGAAAGAATAGATTCCGGAACACAGCAATTGACGGGAAGCGTTGTGGAAGAAAATGACCTCGACCTTGTTTTGGAACAAGTGGCAAAAATCGTTGCGTCCTATGTGAAAAACAATCACATCACGCCAACCGAGTTGCCAGTGCTGATTGCATTGGTGGGCCGGTCGTTGGTCGGTTCAGCCAGAACGGCAAGCAATGTAGTTGGCGCCAAGCCGACCGTGTCGGTCAGTGCGTCGATCAGAGCGCATCGTTTGGTGTGTTTGGAATGCGGTCGGACATTCAAGACGCTGAAGAAGCATTTGATGGCTGCGCACGGTTTGACGCCCGAGGATTACCGGCGCCGCTACTGCTTGACGCCGGACTACCCCATGGTTGCCCCGACAGATTCGAGGCGTTGGCCAAAACCCGCTGGAGATCGCGGACGTGGCCGGCAGACCCAACAGAAACCGAGCGACCCGGCGTGAAGCCGTGGCGTGCCAGCAGCAGTTTCTCGTAAGCAGTCTGTTGTGGCAGGCCTTGGTCAGGTTGCCCGCGAGCCGCGCAGATCGGCAAGTCTCCGGCGCTTCGTTGGCATTGGCAAAGGCAGTTCATGTATTGCATTGGGTGGCGTCGGTCTGCTTGTCAGACACAGACGCTGTCGAATTGTTCTTGAGCTGCGAACGCTGAGCTATCCTTGTGTTGCCATAGGATGTGCTGACCCGCTCCCCTGTACGTACCGATTCGTAAGTTAGCCCTTGCTCACCCGGTGGTCGGTTTGGAACCGGGCTACAGATTCGTTCGGTGTGAACCCGCCTAGGTTCTGTTGAGATTCAGGATTCCCATTGATGCGATATTCTGATTCAAACTCCCAAACGGGAGGCTTGAATGGACGAGAAGCGGTTTGTCATCACGGATCGGCAATGGGAACTGATGGAGCCCCATTGCCTTGGCTTGAAAGCGCATCCCGGACGAACGGGCAGTGATCCTCGCCTGTTTCTGGAAGCGGTGTTCTGGATTGCCAGGACGGGCGCGCAATGGCGAGACCTGCCGTCGGAGTTCGGCAAGTGGAATACAATCTATCGACGCTTCCGGGATTGGGCGCGAGCCGGCGTCTTTGACAGAGTCTTCAATGCTTTAAGTGACGAGCCCGATATGGAAGTGGCGATGATCGACGCCACCATTGTGAAGGTTCATCGCCATGGACAGGGTTCAAAAGGGGGACTCTCAGTCAGGCTATAGGCAAGTCGAAAAGTGGCTGGACCACCAAAATCCTGGCGCTGACCGATGCCCTTGGGAATCTGGTACGCTTCATCCTTCTTCCCGGCCATCGCTACGACACGGTCGGGGTTGCGCCCCTCATTGAAGGCCTGCACTTCGACGCTTTGCTGGCCGATAAAGCTTATGACAGCAATTGGATCATCAGTGAGATGAACGACCGTGGAGCTGTGATTTGCATCTCCCAACGGCCCCAGCGGAAAGCGCCTATGGCCATCGATATCGAGATGTACAAATGGCGCCATCTTGTCGAAAACTTCTTCTGCAAACTCAAAGAGTTCAAGCGCATTGCGATGCGCGCAGACAAAACCGACACAAGCTTCTCAGCGATGATCTACGGCTGCGCCGCCCTCATTAACTCCAGATGAATCTCAACACACCCTAGAGCGGTTCATTTTTTGACTGAATCGTTTGGGATTCCCAACGGGGTCGTTTTGTGATTCAGACTGCGTGCTGGGTATGGAGGCC
>JANSXJ010000284.1 GCA_024743015.1 Hyphomonas sp.
CCATGGCCTTCAACAGAGGCTTTGACCGTAAAGACCGGCGCATGATCCGGACCGGATGTCTGCAGGGTCTCATACGCCGCGTAGGGCGCTTTGTTCTGACCGCACCAGTCGCTCAGTCGGGTCTTGGGATTGAACTCCGTCTCATCAGGTTCCTTGCTCAGTTTGTCGAAGATCCAGCATCTTTTTATGAACTTTTCAGCCGCATCCAACCCACCATCCATGTAGATGGCAGCGATCAGAGCTTCGACAGCATCAGCAACCGCGCGATCATAATTTGCATTCTTGTTGCTGTGCATGGAGGCATCCATGAAGATGTATTCGCGCAGGTTCAGTTCCGCTCCGACCTCGGCGCAGGTTTGTCCGCTGACCAGATTGTGGAACAGCTTGGTCATGAAGCCTTCGCGTTTTTTCGGGTATTTGTTGATCAGCATTTCCGCGATGACCAGGCCGAGCACCCGATCCCCCAGAAATTCCATTCTCTGGTTCGAAAAGCTGGCTCCGCCACGGTATTCATCGATCAGGCTTGGGTGGATCAGTGCGTGGATCAGGATGTTACTATCGTGGAACCGATACCCGATGGTGCGCTCCAGTTCGCGGCGCTGCGCCTGGCTAAGCTCTGGGCGGGGCATGATCTTGGAGGCGGCGCGCAAGCGCGTGCGTTTTGGACGAGAAGGACGTTTCATTTTGGAAGGGCCTCAATAATGACGTGCGCTTCAGCCCAAGGATGATCGTCGGTCATCGTCAGGTGAACGTACGCCAGATGCCCCTCTGGGGTGAGCTCATCTAACCGCTTTTTTGCCCCGTCCGTCAACTTCAGAGTCGGTTTGCCGGATCGTAGGTTAACCACTTCCATCATTTTCCAATGCACCCCGCGTCGCGGCACACCGGTGCCCAGCGCCTTGGCGCAGGCCTCTTTGGCGGCAAAGCGCTTGGCATAGGTCTCAGCCGTCAGACGCCGTCGCCGCGCCTTCGCGATTTCGCCTTCGGTGAAGCAGCGCTTCTCGAACCGCTCGCCAAAACGATCAAGAGAGCCTTGGATGCGTTCTATATTACAAAGATCGTTGCCGATTCCGATGATCATGCACGCGCCTCGTCCATCAGGTCTCGCATGCGTCGGATTGCTGGCTCTAACCCCGCAAAAATCGCCTCTCCAATGAGGAAATGCCCGATATTCAGTTCGGTCAGTTCCGGGATCGCCGCAATCGGTTTTACCGTATCATATGTCAGGCCATGTCCCGCTTGTGGCTCGATTCCAATCTCAACCGCGCGTTTGGCGCAATCTGCTATCCGTTGGAGTTCGACCTCCGCCAGCTCGCTCTCTCCAGCGAGGCTCAGCTCGACGAAGCGACCTGTGTGAAATTCGGTAATGTCTGCCCCCATCCGCTGAGCAGCGATCAGCTGAACCGGATCGGGCTCGATGAACAATGAGACGCGGCTACCATTCTCTTTCAACGCACGGATCATCGGCGTGAGTTTATTGTGCTCTCGCGCCGCGTTCAGGCCGCCCTCTGTTGTCCGCTCTTCGCGTTTCTCCGGAACGAACATGGCTGTTTCAGGTTTGTAATTCATGGCGATGACGTGCATTTCGTCAGTCGCCGCCATTTCCATGTTTAGCGGCAGATGCGTCGCTGCGCGGATTGCCTCAAGGTCTGGATCCATGATGTGACGCCGGTCTTCCCGCAGATGGAACGTAATCCCGTCTGCGCCAGCTTTTGTGGCGACCTCGGCGGCGCGCGCAATATCCGGATGTGCTCCGCCGCGGGCATTTCGGATGGTGGCGACATGATCGATATTGACGCCCAGGCGTATGCGTTCAGTCACTGTTTCAGGCCCCGGCTGCCCGGCTTGTAGGCTGGGATGGCTGCCAGCTCTGGCGGTAGATCGTCTGCATCATAGTCGGGAAATTTGATCGCCGCGAGTGAGACGAGTTCACACCCGACATCTGCTTCGCCGCCGCTGCGATCAATGATGCAGGAACCACCAACAACTGTGCCCGGTAATTTGTTCAGCGCATCCACGGTTTCGCGAAAGGAGAGCCCCGTCGTGACAATGTCTTCCGCGATCAGGACGCGGTCGGATTCTCCGATTTCAAAACTCCGGCGGAGTTCAAATACGCCTTCAACGCGCTCGACAAAAACAGCGCGGCATCCAAGGTGTCGCGCCAGCTCATAGCTCGGGATCACGCCGCCCATTGCCGGGCCAACGACAACATCTATTTCGCCCAGTCGCTCTGTGACCTTCTTCGCCAATGCAGCGCATAGTTTTGAGGAATATTCTGGTTGCGAAAACACGAGCGCCTTTTGCAGAAATACCGGGCTGCGCCGCCCTGAAGACAGGATAAAGTGTCCCTCCAGCAGGGCTTCAGCATCGCGGAAGACCTGCAAGACCTGATCATTATTCAAATTCACTCTCCTCGAGGCGTTCAACACGTTCGACCACAGCGAGGGCGCGCAACGCGGCTTTGATTTGTTCCAGGTGGCGTAGATCTTCGACTTCGATGTCGAAGACAAGCTCCATAAACCCGGGATCGCGGTTATGCGTGGCCACGCCGCGAATGTTTCCACCAGCTTGAGCCACGACAGAGCATTGCTGTGCCAACACGCCTTTATGGTCCGCCGCGTTGACCGAGATTCGCCCGATGGCCCGTACGCCAGACTTGGCGAGTTCGGTCCATTGCAGGTCGACCCAGAGGTCGGGGCGGTCATCATACTTCGCCACTTGTCCGCAATAGATCGTGTGAACGACGAGGCCCTTTTGTGGTTCGCGGACCCCGATAATCCGGTCCCCCGGGATGGGGTGGCAACATTCGCCCAGATGCAATGTCACGCCGGGAGTGAGATTTTCGCCGGCGATCAGGCTTGGCGCGTGCTCGTCGTCGAGCGTGACCGTTTCGTCTGGATTTGACGCATCCAGGTCGAGACCAGGAAAAGCGATGTTGATGATGCGGCTGACTTCATCCTGGGTGCGACCCAGTGCTTCGAACATGGCCTGAACCCCATCGAAACCGGCGCGCTCTGAGATTTTGCGCATGTCGACACTGACCGGATCAATCTGGTGCTGGCGCAAGGCGCGTTCGAGCAGGTTTCGACCCAGGCTCGCAAATTGCTGCGTCTCGAATTCGCGCCGTAGCTTGCGCTGAGCGGCCCGGGCGCGGCCTGTCACACAAAGGGTTTCATAGCCGGGCAGGGGACGCGGATCTTTGCGACGGATGATTTCCACAACATCGCCATTCTCCAGCGCCACACGCATATTTCGAGGGACGCCATTGATCTTGACGCCATCGCATGTGTCCCCAACAGCTGTGTGAACCGCGTAAGCAAAGTCGAGCGGCATGGATCCGGCCGGCAACAGAACCAGTCGTCCTTTCGGAGTGAACGCAAAGACGTGGGTGCGATACATCTCCATCTTCGCGTGTTCGAGAAAATCGTTCGCGTCCCCGCCATGGCTGAGTAATTCACCGAATGCTTTGAGGTTCGCAGTTGGATCCAGACCCGCAGCCCGGGAGCTTTCCATGTCGAAGCCATAGGAGCTGTTCTTGTAAGTCCAGTGCGCTGCGACCCCGCGCTCAGCGGTATCATCCATCTCTTCGGTGCGGATTTGCAGTTCGACCAGGCGATTGCCGCTGGCGCGGACGGTCGTGTGGAGCGAAGCATATCCGTTCGGCTTCGGAACCGAAATAAAGTCCCGAAAGCGATCCGGCAGGCAAGCCCATTCTGTGTGGAAGACGCCCAGAGAGCGATAGCAATTTTCGACCGTGTCGACGATAACGCGAAACCCAAATATGTCCGCAACCCCCTCAAAGGAAATAGATTTCTTTTCGAGTTTTCGCCAAATCGAATACGGTTCCTTGCGGCGGCCCTTGATCCGGCACTCGATCCCCTCGCGTTCCATGACTTGCCGGATCGCGAGCCGGATACGTTCCAGATCGTCCTTGTTGCGTGATTCAAGCGTTTCAAGCTGATGCAAGATCTGCGCGCGCGCTTCGGGATTGAGGTGCTGGAAGGCGAGGTCTTCCATTTCCGAGGCCAGGTAGTGAAGACCCACGCGCCGGGCGAGCGGGGCGTACAGGTCCATCGTCTCTCGCGCAACGCGGCGGCGGGAGTCTTCCTTCTTCTTATGGTGAAGCGTCCGCATATTATGGGTTCGGTCGGCGAGTTTCACCAGCAGGACCCGAATGTCGTTCACCGTCGCCAGAATGAATTTCTGGAAATTCTCAGCCTGTTTGCTCGCTTCGCTTTGATACTCCAGCTGGCCGAGCTTGGTCACGCCATCGACGAGTTCAGCGACATCGGTCCCAAACAGATCCTCGATTTGGGCGAGATCTACATCGTCACAGTCTTCGACCGTGTCGTGCAGCAGACCGGCCATGATCGTTGCTTCGTCCAGACGGACGGAGGCGAGCAGGGTGGCGACGCGAACAGGGTGCGAATAATAGGGGTCGCCAGACTGGCGCAGCTGTTCGCCATGCTTCTCGCGCGCAAACTCATAAGCTTTGTGCAGACGTGCGCGATCAGCATCCGGCTGATAGGCCAGAACCATGCCGGCGAGTTCTTCTTTGGTCAGGAACGGCTCGTCATCGCGTATGCCACGCGGCGGCCTTGAGGCGCGCGACCGGTCTACAGATTTGACGGTCGCATTTGCCATTTACACCTACATTCGGTCGTCGCGGCCGGATTCCAGTTCGGCCTGGTAAGCACGCATGACGTCTTCTTCGGTCGCGGCGGGCGCGGACTCGAGTGCCAGACGATCGGCTTCGCGCTCTTCTTCTTCACCGGGACGCACTTCTTGAAGTTCGGCTACCAGCGATTCCTTGACGACTTTCAGGTCGACAGTCTGATCAGCGATCTCGCGCAGGGATACGACAGGATCTTTATCATTGTCGCGGTCAACCGTAATCGGTGAACCTTCGCGAATCATACGCGAGCGCTGAGCCGCCAGAAGGATCAGATCAAATCGATTTGGGACCTGCTCGAC
>JANSXJ010000462.1 GCA_024743015.1 Hyphomonas sp.
CGCAAGAATGCGACGGCGCTTTCAAATGCTTCAAGCTAAGGTCTAGGCAAGCGCCGGTTCGAGCTTCTTGCAGTCTTCAACCAGGCCCTTCACCGCATCGACTGATGCCATGAACATTTCGCGCTCGGCGTCGGTGAAATCGAACTCGACGACTTTCTCTGCACCATTGGCACCGATCAGCGTGGGAACTCCAACATACAGTCCATCGAGCCCATACTGTCCATCACACCAGGCCGCAGACGGTAGCACGCGCTTCTGATCCTTCAGGTAGGACTTCGCCATCGCGATCGCAGATTCAGCCGGCGCATAATAGGCCGAACCGGTTTTCAGCAGCGCGACAATCTCGCCGCCACCTTTGCGCGTCCGATCAACGATGGAGTCGAGTTTGTCCTGGCTCATCCAGCCTTGTTTCACGAGCTCAGGCAATGGCAGGCCGCCAACGGTAGAGTGGCGCACCATCGGCACCATTGAGTCGCCGTGACCCGCAAGCGTCCAGGCATGGATGTCTGCAACGGAAACGCCGGTGGCCTCTGAGAGGAAGTAAGCGAAGCGGCTGGAATCAAGCACGCCGGCCATACCGACGACCTTATTTGTCGGCAGACCTGAGAATTGTTGCAGCGCCCAAACCATCGCATCGAGCGGGTTAGTGATGCAGATCACAAACGCGTTCGGAGCGTGCGCCTTGATGCCTTCGCCAACAGCTTTCATGACTTTCAGATTGATGCCGAGCAGATCGTCGCGGCTCATGCCGGGTTTGCGCGCGACACCGGCTGTCACGATACATACATCTGCGCCAGCAATATCGGTATAATCATTCGCACCCTTGAGAGAGACAGAGCTGTTATAGACCGGGGTCGACTCGGCCAGATCCAGCGCCTTGCCTTGCGGCAGACCCTCGGCAATATCGAACAGGACAACGTCGCCCAGCTCTTCGCGCGCCGAAACGTGCGCCAGTGTTCCACCAATCATGCCCGAACCGATAAGGGCGATCTTTTTGCGAGCCATCGAGGCCTCCTGTCTGAAATACAAGTATCTGGCGCTTCCCCTAGCCGAGCCGGACGCCGCGCGCAATGTAACCATGGTCGCAGGCGCTAAATTTGGGCTGGATTTGATGGGCGAACTCAGCCAGAAACATCTGATGGTACCCCGCGCTCCAAACTCCCCCGTCCCATTGGATATTTGCCACCTGGCCAAGGCCATCGAAGCCATCGGCGATCGCTGGACCTTGCTGATCCTGCGATCCTCACTTTTCGGTGTCCGCCGATTTGATGATTATCAGCGAGAACTCAGTATCCCGCGCACGGTTCTGTCCGGCCGCCTGTCCAAACTGGTCGCGGCCGGGGTGATGGCGAAACAATCCTATAAAGAAGACGGAAAACGCGCACGGCCCGAATATGTGCTGACCGATTCCGGTGAAGCCTTGCGCCCGGTGCTGATGGCACTGACCCAATGGGGCGATGATTGGTTGAGCGAGGGCGCAGCGCCACCGATCAGCTTCACGCACTCCAAAAGCCGACAAAACGTAAGGCCAGCCTTTGTTGATGAAGATGGACGAGAAACAAAGATGAGCGAGATGCGGATTTCGCTACGTCGCTAATGCGACAATAGGTTCATCCGATATGCACCTGCCTGCGCAGGAGTTTGCGGAGTTAGGCTCCATCTGAAAGCCGTCACGGACCTTAATGAAATGAACTTTAGCGGATTTTACCCCAGACCCGTAATGGATCGAACGCGCCTGTTTCGGCGGCTTTCTGCAGTTGCGCCAATTGCTCGCCGACGGGGCTGGAGCTGTCCATAACGCCGCCACCATAGATCGCCGCATCAAGACGACAGATCCGTTCAAACAGATTCTCCGAGCGCTCGACCAGGTCCAGGAAAACGTCCGGTAAGCCACGCCCGCGTTGGGCGCTGGCGTCAAGCGCAGGGTCTTCACGGCTGATCCGATATTTGGGCTGCGTGGCATCTTCCGTTCGCATATCGCCGTCGCGCACAGCTTTCTGCATGACCAGCCAGCTCGCCGCCTGCATCAGCCGCGTTGTCAACTCCATGCTCCAAGCCGCGTAGGTCAACCCGGCCTCTCGCGGCAGGCTGGACGACAGTTTGCGACCCGGACCGTCGAGGTAAGAGGCTGTTTCTTCCACCAGCGCCATGCCATCGACAAACACTTTTTCGAAGACCTTTCCTTCAGTGAAGGACAGGTCAGCGAAAGGTGTTGATGGAGTTTTCGACTGTTCAACCATGGATATTGCTACTTCCGGAATAGACAGAATTCGAGCGATTTTACCTCTGAGCTTCCTTAGAAGACCTTAATCTGAGCCACCAAAAAGCGCATCAGCTGCAGATTTGTGCGATTGCTTCTTGTTAAGCTGGACTTCGCACGCGGCGATTTCGGCCTTCAGGTCTTCTATCCGTTCCTGCAATTCCTCGACCGACAAGCGCTCAAGATCGAGTTTCTTTTCCGGGATCGGATCATCTTCGAACATGGCTGGTGTTTCCCATTTGGATGCGCTGGCACTATGTGGGGAAGAAGACAGAAAATTCAGGAGAGTCAAATGGCGGAAACGATGTGGGCTGTAGTGGTTGAAGATGATGCGCCGCTTAAACTGGCAGATGTGGAAAAGCCGATTTGTGGACCAGGAGATGTTCTGGTGGAAATCGTGACCGCCGGTCTCAATCGCGCCGACCTTGTGCAGCGCCGAGGTATGTATCCACCTCCGCCAGGCGCCTCAGAAATTATGGGCCTCGAATGCTCTGGCACCATTGTC
>JANSXJ010000448.1 GCA_024743015.1 Hyphomonas sp.
AGAATCCGCCCTCGTGCGCCTTCCTTGCGCGCGCCGGTGAAGGCGCCCGCTTTGTAGCCAAACAACTCGGCCTCAATCAACGTCTCAGGAATCGCAGCACAGTTCACGGCGACAAAGGGGTGGTTGGCGCGTTCGCTGGCGTGGTGTACGGCACGGGCAAAGACATCCTTGCCTGAGCCGGTGGGGCCCTGTAACAGGATGGCGACATCCGATGTCGCAAGGCGTCGTGCGCAGCGGGCGTTGCGCTGCATGACCGGATCCCGCCCGGACACGGTATCCAGGTCGAGGATGTCAGTGCGGGGCGTATTCTTGACGCGTACCGCCTGCGCCCCACTGCCGGCCTCGTGCAGTCGGTTGCCTTTCTGGGTTGAGCTGTTGGTGAGCTGGCTGGTCATGTAAAAACGACGTCCATGCTTTAGATCACGAATAGGCGTCAGCGCCGATTGACACTGACGGTACAAGGGGTCGGAGACATGGGGAGGTACATCGAAGACCTCCGAGATATTGCGGCCAATCAGTTCAGCGCGACTCTCATCGGCCAGAAGGGCAATGGCAACTTGGTCAGCGCCGATAATGGTGCCGTCCTCCGCGATCGCCATCGCGCCATCCTGCAAGAGACTCACGAACTCGGCGCGGCTATGAAAACGCAACACGCACTGATCGCGAAAGCGGCGCAGGAACAAACATTTCTCGATCAAGCGCGATGACATGCTCACCATGGCCTTGGTATGCATCTGGTTCGCGCGCGAGTACTTGGCGTTTACACAGGACGCGTCCAGTACAGCGGTGAGCGCGCCATCGGGGTCGAGAATGGGGGCACCGGTACAGGACAGGTCGATGTGTCGCGCACGGAAATGGTCCGTACGGTGCACAGTGACCGCACGCTGTTCGGCGATGCAGGTACCAATGCCGTTGGTCCCCTCCATCGATTCGCTCCAGTTGGCGCCGTGCACTAGGCCGGCGGCATGGAAGCTCTTGCTCAGATTCGGGTCGACCTTGTCGCACAGGATGATGCCGTTAGCATCCGTCAGCAGCAGCGCATAGCCCGAGCCGGCAATCTGCTCGTAGAGCGCGTCCATCTCGAGTCGGGCAATGTCGATCAGGGTGTCGTACTGATCTTCCAGTTCGGCAATTCTGTTGACGTCTTCCACGCGCGGCGAATAACGGCGTGAAGGGTCGAGGCCGTGGGAATTGATGCACCGCGACCAGGACGACGAGATATTGCTCTCCGGCTGTTCGATGCTCTCTTTCCCACCGACGACGTCGATGACGCGTTCGGAGTGCTGGTAGGTCGTGTCATGCATGTGTGTGTCTCCTCGGCTTCAGCCGGGCCGCCTGTCGTCGTGTAATGGGGCGGTTGAGGAAAGAGTGCGCGCGCCTTACGCCTCCGTCAAGCACACTTTGGTCGTAGTGCAACATGGCTGGCACAACCTGTACCAGGTGGTGAACGCATCACCCTTTGTTGTCCGCCAGGGAATGCGAAGCAGGGTTGAACTTGCGGGTCGCATCTTCAGGGTTTCCCGATACATTGTCTCGGTGCGTTGCATGAGAAAGACCCCTCTTTAGGAAGGCGCACGGCGCGCCAAGTTGCATTGCAATGGCTGCCAAGGTGGCCACATCAGGCCGACCTGCCCAGGGTTCCGACCGGTTCCCAGGGAAAGATCCCATCGGCATTGAAGCAACGAGGTGCATCATGAATACAACGACTATGGCTGACGGCGCCGCAGGTCCGTCCGAGAATTACCGTGACAAGAAGCGCTATTTCTGGCTTTTGTCTTCGCTTTGGGTGCTTTTTCCAGCGATCAGCGTAGCGGTGACCTATGTCACCGGTATCGAGATTTTCACCTGGAGCACGTTTGCCCTTTGGTATCTGGCCATACCAATACTGGACATGGTCTTTGGTCAGGACACCAGCAATCCGCCCGAGGCCGCCATCCACCGGCTGGAGAACGACAACTATTACCGCTATCTCGCCTATGCCACAGTGCCGTTGCATTACGTGACCCTGATTGTGGGAGCGTGGGCGGTGGCAAGCCTGGGCATGAGCTGGGTCGGGTATCTGGGAATCGCCCTCTCCGTTGGCTTGATCAACGGCATTGCCATTAACACTGGCCACGAGCTCGGGCACAAGAAGTCGCGTGTTGCCAAGACGCTGGCCAAGCTGTCTCTCGCGACCACGGCCTACGGGCACTTCATGGTCGAACACAACAAGGGGCACCACAAGGATGTGGCGACGCCGGAGGATCCTGCCTCTTCTCGTTTCGGGGAAAGCATCTACCGCTTCGTGTTGCGCGAGATTCCGGGGGCGCTGAAGCGTTCCTGGAAGAACGAGAAGGAGCGGCTTGCCCGGCAGGGAAAAAGCCCATGGAGCACCGAGAACGAGATGCTCCAGCCCATGGCGGTCACGATTGCCTTGTATGGCGGTCTGATTCTTGCCTTTGGCCCGGTCGTGATTCCGTTCCTACTTATCGCCATGGCCTATGGCTATTGGTTCCTGACCATGGCGAACTATGTGGAACACTACGGATTGCTGCGACAGAAACAGGACGACGGACGCTATGAGCGTTGTCGGCCTGAGCATTCGTGGAATACGAATCACACCATGTCGAACCTCGTGCTGTTCCATCTCCAGCGGCATTCCGACCACCACGCATACCCGACCCGCAGCTATCAGTCGCTGCGGCATTTCGAGGACCTCCCGACCTTGCCCTCGGGTTACCCCGGCATGTTCACGCTGGCGATGTTCCCGCCACTCTGGCGCGCAGTGATGGATCCTCGCGTCCTTGAGCTCTACGACCAGGACATCCATCGCGTCAATCTCGACCCCAAGCAACGCGATTCGATTCTTCGTCGCTATGCAGGCCGAAAGAGCGGGAGTTCGACGGCCACCACTGCGTAATGGTGTCACCCCTCCCCGGGGGTTCTTGGTGGCGGCAGGGCGGGCATGTGTACG
>JANSXJ010000118.1 GCA_024743015.1 Hyphomonas sp.
TCGTACGTCACGCGGAAGAAAGCGTTTTCACCATCGTGGATGAGTTCACAAACTCGGCCAGGCTTGGTCTCCCAAGCCAATGCGGGCGCCGCACTCAACAAGATAACCGCAATCGCGCGCGGGATTCGGATCAGCATTTGGACTCTGACGCCTCCGCGTATCAAGACCGTTGCTTGATGGAGATGGAGCAAAGCGAGGGGCCGTCAATTGGGCAATGGCGGCCCAGACAGTCCAAACTGCTGGTAGCGCGTTTTCGAGCCAGAGCTGCCGTTGGCGGGCGAAGTCCGGTTTCGGCCCAATGCTGGCCTTCGAGTTCAGCACGGGCAACGTCTGCAATTGGCGGCGAAGCGGACGTCAGCAGATCGGGCGAACTGGGTCATCTGGCGACCAGCGGCTGACGAACCGGATTACCAGGACGGCTGACTGCACATGGTCATCGTCCGAACGCCAAGCCTGATGGCAAAAATGGCAAGTCGGGGGAAGAAAGCTGTCCTCCATCCGTTCTTCTTGGTGAGCAAGCACAAGCCCATGTACTTCGGCGGATGATCCGCCCCGTGCTCATTCAAGAGGTAAGGCTGTCATGAATATCGCAATGCTGACCAACCGGAATGGACATCATACCCAGAACCGGTTGAAGCAAACCGCGGAAAGACGTGGACATGAACTCCATGCCATCAACCCGTTGCGCTGCACGATGGACATCAGCGAGAACGGGCTGCGTCTTTGGCACGAAGGACGGCCATTGACGAATTACGATGCTGTGATCCCTTTGCTGACCCCATCGACAGCCGAGTTCGGCATGGCCGTTTTGCGTCAACTCGAATGTATGGGTGTTATCTCCTTCAACCCGTCGGCGGCCGTCGCGCGGGCGCGCGACAAGTTGCTTTCACTTCAGCTACTCGCTCAAAGCGGGGTGCCCGTGCCTGCGACTGCGCTCGCGCACGAACGGGCGCGCGCCGAACAGATGGTCGAATTGGTTGGTGGCGCCCCGACCGTGGTCAAGTTACCGCAGGGGCGGCAGGGCATTGGCGTGGTTCTCGCGGAATCCATGCAATCGGCCCGTTCTGTCATCGAGGCCTTTCGCAGCACCAGGCAATATGTGCTGGTGCAACGTTTCATCAAAGAAGCAGCAGGCAACGATATACGTGTGATCACCATTGACGGTGAGGTGGTCGCTACAATGCGACGTACGGGCCAACCGGGAGAATTCCGGTCAAATCTGCATCGCGGCGGTGATCCAAAACCCGTTGCCATCACGCTGGCCGAACATGCGCTGGCATTGCAGGCAACACGGGCTGTGGGCCTTTCTGTATCCGGCGTTGACATTCTGCGCTCAAAGAACGGGCCACTGGTCATAGAAATCAATTCGACGCCCGGCCTGAAGGGCACCGAACAGGTGTCCGGACAGGATGTAGCCGGCAAGATGATCGATTTCCTGGAGGCACGGCTGAAGCAGCGTCGAGCCGAAGTGCCAAAACTTCGGACGATGGCTGCCTAGCGGCGGGCTTTCACCAAGTTGCCCTTTTGGGCCGGATAGGCGCGGCGGGTGCAACCTAAGCGGCATGCTCGGACCAGGCGGCCAGCATGCATGTCCGGTTCTGTCCGATTGGTCTTAGCGCAAGGGTCGTTGCCGCGTATCGTGCGTTCAGTCCCATTGGGCCGTTTCACCGATCCTTCCAATCCGCAATACAGCATGTTGAAGGATCAGTAAGGCGACCCAAGACGTTTCCCACATCCGGCAAGCTGGAGACCCGTCCGTTTGTCCAACGGTCTCCTTTTGTCGGACAAGCAACAGTGCTAGCCGTCATCGGCATCCGATGAGGCTGGCAAGAGCGGAAGTCAGCGGTTGATGATTTGCGCGGCCTGGTCGCGTTCATTCGCATTCCAGATGAAGGGCGAAGTGCTTCAGGCGACTTAGGAACGGTCCGACCCTGCTTCGGCTTCTTCGGTTTCACACAGTCCGCTCGCCCGCACCAGCCCGTGACCGAACACCGTGTCAAAACCCGGTTCACCCAGATCCTCCGCAAGGGCGATCAGCCGCGTTTTGGCCTGTTCGTAGGTCTGAAGGTCTGGATTGTTGGTGCGCAACACGGCCAGCGCGGCAGTCACAAAGGGTGTGGCAAAGGAGGTTCCCGTGCGGGTGCGTGCGCCCCTCACCGAGGCGGCCGTCCAAACCTCGACGCCCGGCGCAGCGAAATCGATGTGCTCGCCCCGCCCCGCGCGACGATAGATCCGCTTGCCATTGTCGATCGCTGTGACCGCAAACACCTGGTCATAAGCGGCTGGAAACGCCGGATCGGATCGCGGACCACGATTTCCAGCCGCGGCAACCAGAAGGATGCTCTGCGCGTTCAATCTTTCCACCATCTCCTCAAGCAACGCGTTGGCCGGCCCTGCCAGGCTCATGTTGATGATCTGGGCACCGCCGTCAGCGAGGCTGTCTAGAGAGCGCACGAGGGTGTAAACATCGCTCCGGTCATCGCCGCGATTGCCGCGATGAAAGGCATCGACGGCAATAACTTCAGCACCCGGAAGCAGACCCGGTGAGCGGGTATCCGCCGATCCAACCAGCATTGATGCGACAGCCGTGCCGTGTTGCTGGCTGGAGCTCGACAGCTTTCCTTCGACAGTCGTGAGCAGCGTCAACGCGCTGTCCTTGAGCGCTTCGTGATCGGCATTGATCCCAGTGTCGATCAATCCGATCGTTACATCGGCGAGGCAAACGTCATTGGCCTTGGGATCGGGCCAACCAATCAGGTTGGTTGCGAGGCACCACAATTCGTTGCAGGGCTGTGCCGCTCCGGGGCGGTAGAAGTGATTGAAGTCCGCCTCGCTGCCCGGTTGCACCTCTTCAACGGTGATCCGTGCCTCATCAAGGCTGGTGCCATCCGGCACCTGGAGGCGCGTTACAAACGCATCCACCAAACCAATCTGATCACGTTGAAGCACGGAGTATCCCAGCGCCTCAAGCGCGGTGACGCTCGGGTCCGTCAAACCAAGGGCAACGATCTCGGTCGGGGCGAAGTCCGGCAGAGGAGGTGGCGGCGGCGCTGATTGGCGGACCACGCGCCGAGGCTGTTGTGCACGCCGTGGTTGCTGATCGCGTCGCGGCGCAAAAAATCGGTCCAGCAGGTTGCGGCCGGATGAATCGCTTGAGGAACGTTGACCGCCGCCAGACCATCCGCCGCTGTTGCTGCCGCCACCATGTCCACCGCCGCCGCCATCACCATCGTCGCCGTCGTCTCCATCATCGCCGTCGTCTCCATCATCGTCGGCCCACGCAATTGCAGGCGTCAACTCCGAGAACATCGGCACAACCGTCCATGCGGTCGTCAAACCGGCGATCAACGCAAGCCGCCGGATCATCTTCCACGGCGTCAAACTGGTGTCGGACATGCAACCAACATTGAGCATCACAAGCTCCCTCGGGAATATCGCCTGGCTCGGCGCGTTTGCATGGTGTGTAAACGGCGCCACCGGACTATTATTCCATGACGGCTGAACTTTGTCGGAGAAATCAATGTCGCAGACATTCGGGCAGCAACTGATCGGGCTGCTCCCTAACCTGCGGCGCTTTGCGCTTTCGCTAACGCGTTCGGCTGCTGCCGCCGACGATCTGGTTCAGATTACCTGCGAAAAGGCCCTGGCCAATGCGAGCAGCTATGCGGACGGCACACGGTTGGACGCCTGGCTGTTCAGGATCATGCGCAATGCGTGGATCGACCAGCTGCGCAAGGAAAAGACGGCCGGCCTGAGCGTCGATGTCGATGCGCTCGTCAACATGCCAGGAGATGATGGGGCGAGGCAAACCGAAAGCGTACTGATGCTCAGGGCGACACGCGCCGCCATCGCCGATCTGCCTGATGAGCAGCGCGAGGTGCTTGTGTTGGTCTGCATCGAGGAACTGAGTTATCAGGAAACGTCCGACGTGCTGCGCATTCCGATCGGCACCGTGATGAGCCGGCTGGCGCGTGCGCGGAAGAAACTTGCGAGCGTGATGGGAATAATCGCCGACGAGTGACGTTGTTCCTGTAACCAAGGTCAAACACCATGCAAGAAGAGTTCAGCGACACCACATTGATGGCCTATGCGGACGGCGAGCTGGATGCCGAGACGCGCATCGAAATCGAGCGCGCGCTCGCCCGTGATGCCGCACTTGCCGCACGCCTTGACATGTTCACCAACACACGGCGCGCCGCGTCGGACGCCTTTGAAGCCCATCTCGATGGGCCAGTGCCCGACGCGCTGGCAAGCAGCATCGCGGCGATGGTTGAACGCCATGAGGGCCCGACCGGTTCGGCGACCAGTGCGAAGGGTGAACCGGCGGACAACGTATTCGCGTTTGATCGCAAGCCTCGGTTTTCGATGTTGCGTTTTGATGTTGCGCTTGCTGCGTCTATTGCGTTGGTTGCCGGTGGCGTCGTTGGCTACCTCGCCTCAGGGGTTGGTGGTGTCTCGCCGTCCAGCAGCATTTTGACCGCTGACCTCACCAATCCCTTGCTCCCTGTCGCGCTGCGCAGTGTGGCGTCGGGCGATGAAATGGATCTCGACGGTGGCAGCCGGTTCCGTGCCATCGCCTCTTTCCGCGACGAAGCGGGCAATGTCTGCCGCGAATTTGCAATCGACTACACCGATACATCGACGGTCGTCTCCGTTGCCTGTCAGGCCGATGCGCAATGGCGTGTCCAGTTCACGGTTGCCGCTTCCGGTGCCTATGGTGGCTATGCGCCGGCATCGTCGCTTGAAGCGCTGGATGCCTATCTCATGGCGATCGGTGCTGGCGCACCATTATCTGAGGATGAAGAGCAAACGGTGCTCGACGGATTGCGCTAAAGCGGTTCGCACTGTGTGAGGATCAATCGATTGCCGAACCTTCAACGGACGGGCGCTTGTGCCGTGCCGTCCGCAGCGCCTTTGGTCAGGCGGGTTTTGCAGATCAATGACGTCGTCGACAAAAAAACGCATGGCTTGGGGAATAGCTGCCCCACCTGATCGTTCTCCTGGTGTGGTTTCGCTCCGAAACCAAAACGCAGGAGATAGACATGGACAAGCCCATCGCCTTCACTTCTTGCGCGCCTGTTGAAGACGGCGCCATGGCTGCGCTTTCCAAGGCGCATTGGACCTTCACCACACGCCGGGTTGCACGCCGCGACGCCGTCGGATTATCGGACGCCGTTGCTGCTGCACGATCCGGCGATCTTGTGTTGTGCGAGATCACCGAGATCGGCCAGCACCGTCGTCTGCAATTGACGTCAAAGCGCTACAAGAAAAGTTATGTCGGCGACCTGTTCGTCGCCTGCGTCGCGGACCGCTATGCGCCGGACCAGTATGAGGGACGAGCCGAGATCACCGATCAGGTCGGCCATTTGCTGGCCGGAGGCGGTGTTGTTGGTACGCTCGAGCACGCCCATGAACGGATGGCGCCGCCCACCGAAATCCGTCCGCTAGGCCTGCTGGTCGATACCAGCGGCGATGTCATCAATGTCTCCCGCTACAGCCTGCCAAGGCGCACGATCCCTGGCGAGGTCACCGTTCTGGGCGTCTTTGGCGCGTCGATGAATGCCGGCAAGACGACCGCCGCGATCAGTCTGGCCCATGGCCTGAAGCGGGCCGGATATGCGGTTGCCGGCGCCAAGGTGACAGGCACTGGATCGTTCGGCGATTTCCTGGCTTTTGAAGACACAGACGTTGCCACTTTCGATTTCACAGACGCAGGTCTGGCGTCCACCTACCGAATGCCGCTTTCGCGCATCGAAGACAGTTTCGAGACGCTGGTCGGCCATGCGGCCGCAGGCGGAGCCGAGGTCGTCGTCGTCGAAGTCGCCGACGGAGTGTTCCAGAAGGAAACGGCGGCGATCCTGCGGGCATCAAAGATCAAGGACCGCCTGGACGGTATCTTGTTTGCAGCGCCCGATGCGTTGGGTTCAGTCGGCGGCGTGCATGCGCTGGATGGCTATGGGCTGCGGCCTTTTGCGGTCTCCGGAATGGTGACCCGTTCGCCGCTCGCAGTCCAGGAAGCGTTTGCTGAAACCGGCGTTCCACACATGACGTGTGAGCAATTGGGTGACCCGGCTTCGATCTCGGAACTGGTTCGCCCCCTGTTGCGGAGCCAACCCGTGGTGCGACGTGCGGCCGCGTGACTCCCAATCTGCCAATGATGGCTGTGTCCCAAGTATTGGAGCCGTGACGGAGTAACCGTTCAGGTCAACCGTTATCCCTCCAGACGCCGGAAACGCTCAAGCCGCAAAGCGCCGATCGCATTCCGACACCCGGACCAAGGCAGGCCGTCGCGCGGTCGGACCAGGAAGAACTCGACCACAGAACACCGCCAACCAAATGAGAGGATGAAACCATGCAGTACTTCAAACGCCTGAAATTCAATGTCGATCCAAAGCCGTTTCTCGATGAGATCGAGAGCATCGATGATGCCTGGGCCCAATCGACGGGTCGGCAGGACAAGATTGAGGTTCAAAGGGAGGCGCTGGCGATCCCGTTGCGTGGTTTGCGCAAGTCGGCCATTGGCGATCGTAAACGCCGCGACGTTCATGAAAGCCGGTGGACCAACAGCTCGGCGCCTTTCGTTCTGGCAAGGCAGTTTCTCGAGGCGTTCGCACTGGAGCAGGACGGTATTCTTGGCCGTGCCAAGATTGTCTGCCTGCCAGCTGGAAAGCGTGTCTACCCGCACATTGACCGCGGCGAATACTATCGTGTCCGCAATCGCTACCATTTCATTCTGCGATCAACTTACGGCTCATGGCTGAAAGCCGGCAACGAGGAGGTGCGGATGAAAGAAGGTGAGTTGTGGTGGTTCGATAACGACCAGATGCATGAAGCTCACAATGATGGCGAGCAGGATCGCATCCATATGATCTTCGACATGCTGCCCAGCCACCGCGCCGAGGCCGTTTTTGGCGCGGCTGCCTAACCCAAAAAGAAGGACCACAATGATGGCTTTGGCGATTGCTCATGCAGCAGCTTCCGATGAACCGGCTGCGAACCTGTTGTTCCGGTCAGCATCGGAAACCGGTGGTCTGGCCTGCTGGCTGGCCGTGCCAGACAGCGTGGCTGGCGATAAGTCACCTTTGGTGGCTGTCCATGGCATCCGACGCGATGCCCGCCAACAGGCTGAACTGTTTGCTCAGCGCGCCAATGCGCTGGGCCGTCCGGTGATCGCGCCCTTGTTTGGCGAGCAGGAATGGCCGCGTTATCAGCAGGCCATCAGGCGCGGCCGCGCGGACCTTGCGCTGATTGCATTGATGGGAGCACTGAGCGCGGAAGGCATCTGCCGGACATCGCATTTCGAACTGTTCGGCTTTTCTGGCGGCGCGCAGTTCGCCCACCGGTTTGCCATGATGCATCCGCAGTTGATAAACCGGCTCACAGTCGCATCCGCAGGCTGGTACACCTTTCCCGACAGCACACAATTTCCCTTCGGTCTCTCTGCACGCACCGATGGTCCAGACCCATGGTCCGCCGTCACCGAAGACAGGATCCGACGTTTCCTGGCGATACCGACCCAGGTTTGTGTTGGGGCTGATGACACGTTGCGTGACGCCAATCTGCGCTCTGGAGACCGGATCGACGCCCAGCAGGGTCAAAACCGGTTGATCCGGGGTATCCGATGGGCACAGGCTCTCAAAAGGGCTGCGGAGGAACGTGGCCTACCGCCCCGCGCAGCCTTCTTCGCATTGTCGGCATGCGACCATCGTTTTCTGCAGTGTGTGCTTCGCGGCGGTCTCGATCGGATCGTCATCCCCGTCGATTATGGTCGGCGTCCCGTCACCGGTCGCTGCGGTCGTCAATGCGTCACATGCGACCAACCGTGCAAAACCAGAATCGATTTTTTGAAGCCCGTATCATGAGCGCCCTGCCAAAACTGTTCGACAAGGGGCGAACCCGTGGGATCGTGACCATTATCGCGCTGGCGCTCGGCCAGGCTGCTTCGACCGGGGTCGCCGCCTTCGCCACACGGGACGTGTTTGCCGCTTTCCGAGATACCGAAACCGGTCTTCCGGTCGCCGCGCTGGCACTTGTTGCCTGTTCGGGGCTGGCGATCGCCGCGATGCGCTATCGTGAACGGGTGGTGGCAGAACGTGTCGGCCAGGACTATGTCGCCGCCCTGCGCGTCAAACTGTTCCAGCATCTGGCACAAGTGTCGGCGCGTGACCTTGCTCGCCGCCGCGCTGGCGCGCTTTCTTTGCGTTTTGTCGGAGATCTGTCCGCGGTGCGCAACTGGGTCAGTCTGGGTCTGACACGACTTACGTCATCCCTGATCGTGCTGCCACTGGCGACGTTGGTGTTGTTTCTTTTGAACGTGCATCTTGCTGTCGCAGCGGCGATCCCGATTGCGATCGGCATGTTGGCCATGGCGATTGCGGGACCACGCCTCGGTCCAGCGCATAAAAAGCTGCGCAGCCGCCGGGCGCGGCTGGCCGCTGACATGAGCGAGCGTGTGCCCCATGCACCTGAACTGCGCCTGTTGGGCCGTGTCAAAACCGAAACACGCCACATCATAAAGCGCACCGAAACGCTGATCGATGCGGCTCTCGAGCGCGCGCGTGGCGCGGCTCTGCTGCGCGCCATCCCCGACGCCGTATCAGGCGCTGCAGCGGCATCGGTCTTTGTGACAGCGCTCGCCAGCGGAGCCGCGGCCGCTGAGGCTGCCGGGGCGCTTGCTGCTGTGGGGCTGATGATCCAGCCCCTGCGAGAACTGGCTGGCGTTTGGGACAGGCACCGTGCGTGGAAAGTGGCTCGCGACAAATGCGAGTCTCTTCTGTCGGTACCGAAACTGGCCAACAGGACCGACAACGAGTTGAGCGTTCTGGAAAACGTCCCGCAAAGCCTGACTTTCAAGAGTGCCGGAGCAGGCCGGCTTTCACCGGTCAATGTCATTGCACGGCCCGGCAAGAAGATCGCGATCATCGGCCCCAACGGATCAGGCAAGTCGACGCTTCTGAGTTTGGCAGCCGGTCTTGAAAGCCCGGAAAGCGGTGCCGTTCTGCTCGGCGATCGAAATGCCTTCGAACTGTCCACTTCGGAGCGCCGCAAGTTGATCGCCTATATCGGCACGCGCTCTCCGATCCTCGCAGGCTCGTTGAAACGTGCGCTGACGATGGGCGTGGACGGCGTGCTTGATGATGACACGATCTTTCGCTGTGCAGAGGAGTTCGGGTTGGGCCAGGTGATCGAAAGAATGGGTGGTCTTTCGGGCAAAGTATCGGAGGCGGGCCGCAATCTGTCTGCCGGTGAAATCCGGCGTGTTCTGCTGACACGAGCGGCACTGTCGAACTCCAGCTTGCTGCTGCTGGACGAACCCGATGATGCTCTGGATCAAGACGGTATCCGGCTGGTCGAACAGCTTGTCTCCAATACGCCGGCGACTACTCTGATGATCACACACAATCGGGACCTCGCTGCCCAGATGGATGAAATCTGGATCATTGACGACGGCCGGCTGACCATCAAGGGCCCGCCGGAGTTGGTGTTTACAGACAGGTCTGAAGCTGTCCGTGATTGGCGGTAGTTGGCCGACTTGGACAGCAAACAACTGCCGCTGACATGCGGGCAATTGACCCGCCAATCCGATTGTTGGGAAAGAGGCTCTTGCCCTGCGTCGATTGTCTGTTTTCGGACCTTTGCCGGTCCTTCGCTGCACTGCCGCTGATGGCAGCTTTGGGGATAAAGCGGACTTTGCCCGCCAACGGCAGCTCTGGCTCGAAAACGCGCTACCAGCAGTTTGGACTGTCTGGGCCGCCATTGCCCAATTGACGGCCCCTCGCTTCGCTCCATCTCCATCAAGCAACGATCTTGATACGCGGAGGCGTCAGAGCCCAAATGCTGATCCGAATCCCGCGCGCGATTGCGGTTATCTTGTTGAGTGCGGCGCCCGCATTGGCTTGGGAGACCAAGCCTGGCCGAGTTTGTGAACTCATCCACGATGGTGAAAACGCTTTCTTCCGCGTGACGTACGA
>JANSXJ010000207.1 GCA_024743015.1 Hyphomonas sp.
GACCTAGAGACTAGGTGGGCGCCGGGTAGATAGGACCACGGTCCAGTCCAGAGCCAGCTCCCTGACGGAACTTAAGGTCGGCGGATAGCTGACCGTCCTCGAACGCCCCAGCCTCTGTGCTGAGCCCATATAGGCACGAAACACAGCCCCGGTAAGGGGCATCACTGAGCGGCACTTAACCGGCGGCTTGTTTTTCCCCGAGCTCTCGCAAATAAGCCCAGGTGAATAGGCCGCTGGAATGACCATCCGTGAAGAAGATCCGTACGGCA
Source organism: Hyphomonas sp. (assembly GCA_024743015.1). GTDB lineage: Bacteria > Pseudomonadota > Alphaproteobacteria > Caulobacterales > Hyphomonadaceae > Henriciella. The sequence continues at coordinate 270 of JANSXJ010000207.1, forward strand.
TAACGCCCGACGGGGTCTGCTTTTTCGACGCCGAGATCGTCGCTGATAACCGGCGGCGGGGGCTTGGGTCCGCTGCCATGGCCCTGGACTTCCGCGGACGGGCTTTCCAGGCGCAGAGTCTTATACGGAATGGAAAAAGCCGCGCCATCATCAAACGCGACACCGAGCGCGCGTTTGCTTTTCGAGAATCTCAGTTCAGTCGGCCAGGCGCGAACACTCATGGGGTGATCTCCAGGTCGCGGGCTTCGCTTTCGAGCATGATCGGCAGGCCATCCTTGATCGGAAAGGCAAGCTTGGCTTTCTTCGAAATAAGCTCACACGCGTCGCGATCAAAGATGAGCGGCCCGCCCGTTACCGGGCAAATCAGCAGCTCAAGAAGACGTGGGCTGACGCCGCATGGTGCGGCGGACGTATCATCGGGTGTATCAGTCATTGTAAAGTGGAGCTGTCATCGCCCGGCATGTCCATGTCAAGCAGCGCGATCAGGGTTTGCGCACGGTCTGTAACATCAGGTGCCTCAAGCAACGCCTGCTTTTCCAGCGGGCCGAACGGGCACCCCGCGCAAAGGGCGTTGATCAGCGTTTCCATGGGCGCATTCTCCACCGCCTCCCAGTCGACTTCCAGAGAGTTGATCTGTGTATACCGCTTCAAGGCGCGCACCAGATCCGGACGTCCCGGCAGGGCGGTATCCTGGGGAACAATCAGGTCTGCGCCAAAGGACTGCCAGTCGGGTCGCACCTGGCGATAGGGCGTTTCCACGACCATTTCCTCATTGACTCCGAACCTGCAAATACCCGTCAGCGAGATGAGATACCTGCCGTCATCCGTTTCCGAGTACGAGGTGATCCGACCGGCGCACCCGGCAGCGGCGAGCTCCGGCATTGTGCGATCACCGCCCTGCGATTGGATCATGCCGATGATCCGCTCGCCGCGCATCGCATCATCAATCATGTTCAAATAGCGGGGCTCGAAAATGTTCAGAGGCAAGGACCAACGCGGAAACAGCAGAACACCCGTGAGCGGAAACACAGGAATGGTTTCCGGCAAATCGGAGAGTTTGCGATAGGTTTCGATGGTCACAGATCTTTCTCGCTTTCAGTCCTAATATCACATTATGGACCGAAACCGAGATCAGGCGAGTTGTGAATGCGTAATATCACGCAAACATGAGCGATCCGAGACGGCGACGTCCGTCAACCGTAACGGGGTCTTTTGGGCCCGCAGCCTCAAAGATCTCGAGCAGTTTGGCTTTTGCTTTGCCTTCGCCCCATTCCAGATTGTCGGTCAGAATGGTCAGCAGATGGTCGACCGCTGCCGCATTCTTGCCTTGTCCGATCAGTTTTTCCGCAAGCTCAAAGCGAGCATCGTGGTTTTCCGGATCGGCAGCGACGGTCTCCTTGGCGTTGGCCATGTCTTCGTCGAGGGGCGTGTCCGCCATCAGGTCGAGTGCGGTTCGGACTGACTTGATCGCAGGGTCATTGACCTTGTCTTCCGGTGCCATGCTGAGGATTTGTCTCGCCCGGTCATGATCGCCATTGGCGAGATAGCATCGCGCCAGCCCGGCAATCGCTACAGGGTTGGTCGGATCGGCTTCCATGACAGCGCCATAGAGCTGCGCGGCGGTGCCGATATCGCCCGACTGCGCAGCAGATTCAGCGTGTTCCAGCGCTTCTTTCAGCTGTTTGGCCCCGTCTGTTCCGCCCAGAATGTCCTGAACGAACTGGCGTACCTGGCTCTCCGGCAACGCGCCCTGGAACCCATTCACGGGACGTCCTTTGTCGAAGGCAAAAACGGAAGGGATGGAACGAACCCCCATCTGTCCGGCAACGCCCGGATGCTCTTCAGTATTGATCTTGACCAGTTTGATCTTGCCGCCCTGATCATTGACGACTTTCTCCAGCGTCGGGGTCAGGGTTCGGCACGGGCCGCACCAGGGCGCCCAGAAATCTACCAGAACAGGTTGCGTGTTAGAGGCCTCAACAACATCGGCCATAAAGGCCTGGTCTGAAGACTCTTTGATGTGTTCGCTTGCCGCCGTGTCAGTCATGTCGTGCTTCCAGTCATTCATCAGAGGCCTATTTGGGCGCTAAGGTGACGCTCTGCAAGCCGCGCAACTGTTTGGCGGGTTTGGATCCGCCGATTGGTCAGCTTTTCTCTTCACCGGCCCAGACTTCGGCCACACGCTTATCGCGGCCGCAACCAACCCGGTAGAGCTTATAGCGCGCTGGGTTCTTCTGGTAGTAATTCTGGTGATAGGACTCGGCGTCATAGAACGTCGTTTCGTCAAGAATACGTGTGACGATCGGGGCCGGAAGGATGCCCGCACGGTCGATGGTTTCAAACTGAGCTTCAACTTCCGCGCGCTCGCTGGCGTCGTTGACGAAAACGGCGGTGCGATAGGAATTACCACGATCGCAGAACTGTCCACCATCATCGGTTGGATCGATATGACGGATGAAATAATCGACCAGCTCACCATACTCGACTTTAGATGAGTCATAGACGACTTTCACGGCTTCCAGGTGTCCCTGTTTCGTGTGGGTCTTGTAGGTCGGGTTCGTGGTGGTGCCGCCGGTATATCCGGATACGGTTTCCAGAACGCCGTCCAGCTTGTCGAAATCACTTTCCACGCACCAGAAGCACCCCCCTGCGAAAATCGCCGTTTCGAGATTTTCATTATCCGCGATGGATGCCGGGCTGTTTTCAGCAAAGGCAGAAAAAACAAAGCTTGCCGCTGCAGCAAGACCGCCAGCCATCAGGGCGATTGACAAAGGATGTGTGAGTTTCAGCATCATCATCTCGAGTTTTGGTTCCGGGTGTTCAGCGCATATGACGAGTCGCATCGCAAATTGCGAGAGGATTTCTCATTTTTCACAGATATTTGTTCGGCCGTGATCGGAATGCGTCACTTATCCAGCGAGGCGTTCCATTTCCGCGGCAGAAATCTCCGAATTGTCGTAAATGTTCGCAACATCATCCAAGTCATCGAGCACATCCAGAAGGCGCATCAATGTGTCGGCATCATCGCCTTCGACCGGAACCGTGTTTTGCGGTTTCCAGATCAGCTTGGTCGATTTCGCTTCGACCTCACCGAACTTTCCTTCAAGCGCCGAGGCGACTTCAGACAGATCTTCGCGTTCGGTATAGATGAAGTGTCCGTCTTCATCGGTGACGATATCACTGGCACCGGCCTCAAGCGCGGCTTCCATGATCGTGTCTTCGTCGCCCGCCTCCAGCGGGAAGTGGATTTCGCCGACATTTTCAAAGCCGAACGAAACGGATCCGGTTTCTCCGAGATTGCCGCCATTCTTTGAAAATGCAGTGCGGATCTCGCTCGCCGCGCGGTTCTTATTGTCCGTGGAAGCTTCGACGATGACGCCAACGCCGCCAGGCCCAAAGCCTTCATAGCGAATGTCGACATAGTCTTCACCGCCGCCGCCTTGGCCCTTGTCGATCGCGCGTTTGATATTGTCCTTCGGCATGGACTGTCCGCGCGCGTTAGCTATGGCGAGACGCAGTCGAGGGTTTCCGTCCGGGTCAGGACCGCCCATCTTAGAGGCGATGGTGATCTCTTTGGACAGGCGTGAAAACAGCGCCGCGCGCTTTTTGTCCTGCGCACCTTTGCGGTGCTGAATATTTGCCCATTTACTATGGCCAGCCATCGGGGGCTCCTGCGGTAAGAACTCAGTGTCGGCTGCTTAGCTCAGCTCGCGTCGGAGATCAAAGGGCGGGCAGCAATTGGCTCAATCGCCCGCCGACCCGGATGGGCTCACAGCGTTTCGCGAGGCCGGTGGTGTCGTCGGTTTCTACATACAGACCGCAAAGCGTGCCTTCGCCCAATGCCGGTTCATAGCGCTGGCCAGGCAACTGTGTCGCGAACCGGCGCAAAGAGTTATCTTTCTGCATGCCGATGACGCTGTCATAGTCGCCGCACATGCCGGCATCGCTCTGATAGGCCGTGCCATCCGCGAGGATCATATGATCAGCGGTTGGAACGTGGGTGTGGCTGCCAACGACAAGGCTGGCGCGACCATCGCAATGATGACCCATCGCCATCTTTTCAGACGTCGCCTCGCAATGCATGTCGACGATTACAGCGTCGGCGACAGTGCCGAGCGGCATTGCGTCCAGCGCGTCGTCTACGGCACCGAACGGATTCTCCAGCAATTGCTTCATGAACACGATCCCTTGCGCCTGAATCACGCCGACACGGCGCCCGTCTGGCAGAACAAAGAGATGTGATCCCTGGCCAGGCGCATTGGCGGCTTCGGGATAGTTGACCGGTCGCAACAGACGAGGTTCACGCTCGATATAGGTGAGGGCCTCGCGCTGGTCCCAGGCATGATCGCCAAGCGTCAGGCAATCGGCGCCCGCATCGAAGAACTCATTCGCTATTTTCTCGGTCAGTCCAAATCCGCCCGCTGCGTTCTCCGCGTTCACCACGACGAAATCGAGACCGAGGTCCGAGCGGACGCCCGGAAGGTGATCGAGCACGGCTTGTCGGCCTGGTTTGCCGACGACATCTCCGAAAAATGCGATTTTCATGGGCGCCCTTATGCGTCTTTAGGGAAAAAAAGAAAAGCGCGCGATGTTGAACACCGCGCGCCTCGCAGATTGAGTTGGACTCAGAGTGGCGACTATTTTTGTGTCGCTGTGAAGCCCAAAGAGTCTTTTGTGTACGCGGCCGGATCCGGGTTCTCCATCATTGAAGCTACCGAAAGCGGTGTCGCTGGATCCAGCTTAATCGTCAGTGTGCCGCCATCGCTGATGAACTTGGACAGAGCCCCTGTGGCTTCGGAGACCAGCGCCATGTCGACGCCAGATCCTTGTGCCATCATCGGTGCCATTGCGAGACCCATGCCGATCTGAGACTTGAGCTCAGCAGGATCGGCGCCTTGCGACGTCGCTGCAGCGTTGAAAGCGCGATCGAGGAGAGAGTTGTCAGCAATAGAGAACTCGAACCCGTGGATCGTCAATTTGCCCATCGCGTCAGTCATGGCGGTTGGGTCCGGCTCGGCGCCAGCGGCGAGATCTTCAAAATTGAATGCCGTCGCAGCTTCTTTGGCGTACGAACTATAGCCTTCAATCTTTCCACCAAAACTGAACTTGGCACCGTCGACGAGCTCCAGATAGTTTGATCCGGCGTCGAATGAAACAATGTCCTTGTCTGGATCGTATGAAGCGACACTCGCGCCTTTCAGCTCAAGCTCTTCATATCCAACCACGCTGAGGCCCTGAAGCAGGGCTTCACCGACTTCGCCGCCAGCTGCATCCGCCTTCAGCGTCATCGAGTAAGGCTGGGTGACAAACTTCACCGGCTGACCCGCAGCGTTGCGCTCAACGCCGGAAACGATACTCGGAATGGCGAACGACGCGCCAGCCACGTCGGCTGTGAAATCGCTCATCGTGAAGCTGTCATAGCCAGGCTCCATCGGGTTCTCGTAAGCGAGATCCATCACCGCTGACATCAGGGCTTCTTCATCGCCGACATTTTCCTGGATCGCCTTGACGAATTTGGCGTCGACATTCGTCGCCGTCATGCCGCCCAGTTTGATATTGAAATTCATGCCTTCGCTAGCATCCGTGCCATTCAGTGACAGGCCGCTAATCGCGGCTTTGGCCGCTTTGAGGTCAACCATGTCGCGAATTTCGATCTTGTCGATCCCGAATGTGCCGTCTGCCTCGTCATCGGCGAAGTTGCCTGTAAGGCCATTGATTGACCAGCTGTCGAACACGATGTTCTCAGCCGCTGGGAAAGGCGCTTCCTGACCGTTGAGGCCTGCAGCGAGCCAAGCCGCAAGTTCGGGTGAAGGGTTAACCAGCTCGATCGAACCGAGATTGACTTCAACGTCTTCGTCTTCTTCGGAGATCGAGATATTGTTGAGGCTCATCTTGCCGAAGTTTGCCTGACCATTTTCCATGTCGAGGCCTTCAAACACAAGCGAACCAACTTTTACGGCATCTTCGCCCGTAATGGTCAGGTCAGTGAACGTGGCGGAGGCACCGTCTGTGGTGGTTCCGGCAAACGATAGCAGGCCGCCACTTTCGCTCAGAGACATTGCTGCCAGCGCCTGAGCGGCTTCGGCGGGATCGCCGGCGCGTACGCTGAGCTCTTTGAGCTTAGGCTCTTCGATATTCACTTCTGTTGGCTTGTCACCCTGGCCACAAGCCGTCACCAGAGCCAGTGCGGCTGCACCAAACATTAATTTCTTCATAGTCGATTCCCTAGTTAGGCGGTTTCCATTAGACATATCGCACAAATCTGTCGAGGCGTATTTAATGATTATCGATAAAGGCGACAAGATGGCGTTGGTTACGAAAAGTGGCCAA
>JANSXJ010000384.1 GCA_024743015.1 Hyphomonas sp.
AGCGCGAACTGGTGAAGAACGCACTGCGAATGCGCCCGGATCGCGTGATCCTGGGTGAGGTGCGCTCTGAAGAAGCCTTCGACATGCTGCAAGCCATGAATACCGGCCATGAAGGCTCGATGGCGACCATTCACGCCAACAATCCTCGTGAGGCGATCACACGTCTCGAGCAAATGGTGGCGATGGGCGGGCTACGGATTTCCCAGGAAGCGGTGCGCGGACAGATCTCGGCGGCGATCGGCATCATCATCCAGGCGCAGCGTCTGTCCGATGGTTCGCGCCGGATTACCCATGTGACTGAAGTGACCGGCATGGAAGGCGAAGTCATTCAGATGCAGGATCTGTTCGTGTTCAAACGGGTGGATACCGGCGAGGACGGCACAGTGATCGGCGAGTTCCGGGCAACCGGCCTGCGCCCGAAATGTCTCGATGAAATGACCCGCAAAGGCGTCGTCATTCCTGCCGAGACATTTGATCCGTCTAAACCTCTGCTCAGCGTCGGGGGCAAGCCGACGGGGGGCAAAAATGGATGAGCAGGTCATTCTCTATGTTCTGGCCTTCTCATCGGTTTTCCTCGGAGCGCGATCTCTGATCGATTTCGGGAAGGAGGCGAGGGACAAGTCGCTCGTTAACAAGCGCCTCAAGGCGCAGGCCGAAACAGACTCAATCGCGGAAGCTGTCCTTCAGCTACGCCGCAAGCGCGGGCTCGACGAAGACGGAAACCGGGTCATCAAGAATGACTGGCTCGGCCGCCTCGTGGCGCGCTCTGGCCTCGACTACAATCCCACACTGTGGCTGGCAATGGCCCTGGGCGCAGGTGCGCTCGGCGCTGGCGCAGCGTATTACTTTTCCGGTCTGCTGGCGGCGCTTGCCGCATTCCCGGCCATTGCGCTCGGCGGACCATACTTGGTGCTCAGCATGCTCGGTTCGAAGCGCGAGCGCGCACTCGGTGAGCAATTGCCCGACGCATTGGAGATCGTTGTCCGGAGCCTGCAAGCAGGACATCCCGTGCCAACGGCCATTGCGCTTGTGGGCAAGGAAACCCCGGATCCCCTCGGGTCTGAGTTCGGACTGGTCGCGGACGAAATCTCATTCGGGTCTAGCCTGGACCAGGCGATCGAGAAGATGGCGGCGCGCACCGAGCATCCGGACATCAACCTGTTTAGCGCCATTGTCCGCTTGCAGACCCGGACCGGCGGCAACCTGGCGGACCTGCTCGCCACGAATTCTCGAACCATTCGCCAGCGCCAGAAGATGCGCCTGAAGATCAAGGCCGCCTCATCGGAAGGCCGGATGTCCGCATTGATCCTGACCGCAGCCCCGTTTGTCGTGCTCGCTGCTATGCACTTTCTGACCCCGAGCTTCTATGGTGACGTGATCCATGTCCCGATGATTCAATACGCCCTCGGCGGCGCGCTCGTCTGGATGGCGATAGGCAATCTGGTCATGCGCAAAATGACCAATTTCAGAATCTAGGAGACCAGAGATGTTGGAAACGATTCTGAACAGCCCCAGCCTCATGGCACTGTCCGTGTCTGCGCTCAGTCTTGCCCTATTTCTTCCCGCCACGATTATCGCCTCGCGATTCAGAAATCGGATCGCAGGCCGCCTTGCGGGAAATTCGGGTGCCGCGGCGACACTCTCAGAGAAACCACGCCATAGCTGGCTCGCCCAGCTCGGCAAAACCGGAGATGGCGCCCCAAGTGAAGAGGAAACGCGCCTGCGCAGCATGATGATGCGGGCCGGCTACTTCTCCAAGAATGCGCCTTACATCTTCTTCGGAATACGCGCGATCAGCCTGATCGCGCCGCAATTCATCTTGTTCCTTTCTGCGCCGATGCTGCCTTTCCAATTGACGGGACTGACCTTGCTCAGCGCGTCCGTCATCGCGGCGGCGTTCGGGTACATGCTTCCGTCCATGTTCCTAAACCGTCAGATTGAGCAGCGTGAACAACAATATCGCGACGGTTTTCCCGACATGATGGACTTGCTCGTCGCGTGTGTGGAAGCAGGATTGAGCCTCGACGGAGCGATTCTCCGCATCGCGGAGGAATTGCAGTTCCGCTATCCGGTCCTGTCCCGCCAATTGCACATGATGAGCCTGGAAATGCGCGCTGGACGGGACCGTAACACCGCCTGGGCCAATTTTGCCGAGCGGCTGGGTCTGGAAGAAGCGCGCTCTTTGGCCACCATGCTCAAACAGTCTGAAGAACTGGGAACCAGTATCGGTGAAACCTTGCGTGTCTATGGGTCTGATATGCGCGAGAAGCGGATGCTGCGCGCTGAAGAAAAAGCGCTCGCTTTGCCCGCGAAGCTTGTTTTGCCCCTGATCATGTTTGTGTTCCCGACACTGCTCGTCGTTCTCATGATGCCAGCGGTGGTTCGGATGATCTGGGTGTTTAGCGGCGAAGCACTCTAGCGGTTGGCGCACGCCGTAAGTTTCTTCCGGATTTCAACGAACGGTGGACGCAGCGAAGGCCGTCGACTTATCGATCTAAGTCCGCCGAACCGACGCACCACGCAAAGCAAAAGGCCTGGCATCGTAATCTGCTGGAAACCGATGCCAGGCCTTTATTGTTATTGCGAACTCACTTGGAGATGATGTGAGCCGACCCGATCCCTGCGGGTCCTGCAATTTGGCCGCTTAGGAGGCCGGGATAAGCTTGGTGGGCGCGGATGCTTGTTCAGCCGCCGTGGGAACTTTCACTTCGCTTTCTTCTGTCCCGAGCATGACCTTGATCTGCTTATCGGCAGGCTTGCGCGCCACTACACGGCGCGTGACGCGGCGCGGCGTCGTTCGGGCGGCGGCAATTTTCGCAGCGGGTGTCGCCACTTGCTGACGATCAGGCTCACGTGCGCCCCGCAAGGCCAAGGACAAATCACCCAATCCCGCAGCCACGGAAAGCTTCTTCGCGTCGTCAACACTGACCGCCAGCGTCGCCCGCGCGAAGAGTTTCGGTTGATCGCTCAACGGATCATCATTCGAATCAACCGCCAGAACTTCTACATTCTGCAGCAAAACCTCGGAGACAAGATTCACGGCCCGCGCATTTCTCCCTTTATCCTGCGTGAACAAGACATCGACCTTGTCCCCCGGAAGGACAAACCCGGCCACGCCGCGCACATCATCCATACGAACAGTGTAGGCACGATAGCCAGGCTCAAGGCGTCCCGAGAGGGACGCGCGCGTACCCAGCGGTGAAAGCCTCGAATCAAGGATCGGATCGCCGGGTTGAAAATCTGTCAGCGCCAATCTCTGGGCATACTCGTTCGATCCGATCTCAAGGCCGTGCGTAAAGTAGCCATATGGCGCCTTGCTTTCCGGCCACCGCTCAACTGTGACATTGTCGATAGAGACGGTGTCGCCGCGGACAATAACGTCAGAAGCCACAACCACATTCACTTCGTTTTCCACGGGCAGCGAGATTTCAGTCACGACCGGATCGGCTTCTGAATCGGATTTGGTCATCTGCCAGGCAACATAAGTGGCGGCGAGACCCAGTGCGGCGGACGCTCCAAGAGAGATAGCGGGGGACATACGCATGTTCGGCTCCATTCCTATCCTGCAAGTTTACCACCGCGCGGCTAAACGGAGCCCTAGGGCGAAC
>JANSXJ010000279.1 GCA_024743015.1 Hyphomonas sp.
CGCCCATGAACAAGAAGTGCATTTCCTGGACGACAAAGTCGACCGAAATATTGCTACCCGTCTAGCCATCAATGTCAAGGGTCAGCCATGTGATGCCATCATAGGATTCGGTGAATTCCGCTGCGGTGACCATGGCCCCACTATCGTGCTGCCTGTATCTCACACGCCGCACAAATGTCCGCTCAATCGGCGTTCCGTTGATGGCCACAGGCTGTCCATCGCGAACAGAAACGGTGTCTCCCGGCAGGCCAATAATGCGCTTGATCATCACGCGCGGTGTGTGCGTGTGTTCGAAGACAGCAACATCGCCACGCTTCGGCATGCTAGCAAAAACACGTCCCTCCGGCAGAGGCGCGTACCGCCCGAGACTGAACGGCAATGAGTGACGTGAGTATCCATAGGCGAATTTGTTCACCGCGACACGATCGCCAACCTGAAGGTTCGGCACCATGCTTTCAGATGGAATCACACGCAATTCGTAGAACAATCCAGAAAAGACCAGGAAAATCGGAATGAAGATGGAGAGCGTAATGCCCCACTCGCGCAGTTCCTTGATGATTTTCTCTTTCAGGGTCAGCGGCCCGTCGACCTCCGCCGTGTCCTTGGTCAGCGTATCGGTCATGACAGGCGCACCGCCGTTCCGTAAGCCAGCAATTCAGCCGACCCGCCCATAATCATGCTCGTGGTGACCCTCAAACAGATGACGGCATCGGCGCCTTTCGCCTTGGCATCTGCCACCATGCGATCAATCGCCTGCTCGCGCGCTTCCGCCATGAGCTTGGTGTATTCCGGAACCTCACCGCCGACCAGGTTGCGCAGCGCCGCCATGATATCACGCCCGAAAAAACGGGTGCGCACCGTGTTTCCTTTGACAGTTCCGACAATCTCAGAGACTTGCCGACCGGGCACAGTTTCGCCCATGGTAACAATCATTCTGCGCCTCTCTTATTTGTCGACGGTCTTGGAGTAGTGATCATCTTCAGCATTGTTCAGACGATCCACAATTACTTTTGCCAGAAGCACGAGAAATCCGAGCGCGACAAGTCCCGGAATCAGTAACACCGCCCAAATAGGCGCGCCTGCTTGGGCGCTTGCCTGATTGATGGCAAAGCCAATACCGAGAAGCATCAGCAATCCATAGATCGCGCCACCTGCTATGATCAAACCGATGCCAACAGCAAACCAACCCTGGGTTTTCCCAGATTCCTGCATGTGTGAGACTCCTACGACCGGTTTCGAGCGCGATCTTTGACTTATCCCACGCTTCTTGTCGAGAACATGGCCGCGCTTATCAGTCCGTCGCTTCGTACCAGGCAACACCGTCAGCATCGAGCCGGCGCATGGCCTGCTCGCGCCTCACCAGATAATTCAAATGAGCCAATGCCTCACCAGTCGCCATGGACAGGACGTCATCCCCGATCTTGCGCCCAAAAATGGCTGGAAAAACATCAACCACACGACGCGGCGCCTGACCCAAGCGCTGTTTCAGGCGTTTGAGCGCCACGCCATGCCCCTTGATCAAGTGATCAAGACGATCATGTGCACCCGTGAAGGGTTCATTATGGGCCGGCAGAACCAGCACGTCGGCTGGCAGTGCTGATTTCAGCTTCTCGCAACTCTCCAGCCAGTCCGATAGCGGGTCTGCTTCTGGCTCGGTCGGAAACACAGAGACATTTGAGGATATCTTCGGCAGCAGCTGATCGCCGGAAATCACGACGTTCAGTTCAGGGCAAAACAGACATGAATGCTCCGGCGAGTGCCCATGACCCATGATCACGCGCCAGGTCTGACCGGCCATTTCGAACGTATCGTCATCTTCAAGCCGGTGATAGGCATCTGGCAATTGCGAGACACCGCGCCCAAAGCCTCCGAACCGGTTTCGATAGGTTTCAATGTTTTCCTCGTTCCAGCCCGCCTGACGATAGAAGATCGTGCCCGCCTCAGGCGCTTTGCGTCCCGTATCGGCGACCAGCATGCGACACGTCACGTATTCCAACCGGCTGATCCAAAACTGCGAGTCTGGAAATTTTCGACTGAGCCACCCGGCATTGCCGATATGATCGGGATGCATATGGGTCACGATGACCCGCCAGACCGGACGGCCGCCCAGCTTTTCCTCAAATATTTTGCGCCAGGCAGCCTTGGTATCGTCCAGCGGCATGCCCGTGTCGACGATGGTCCAGCCTCGGTCACCGTCATCGATCAGCCAGAGGTTGATCCATTGCAGTGAAAAAGGCAGTGGCATGCGTACCCAGTGCACACCGGGCGCCACTTCCATTGTCGATCCGACCTCAGGGGTCGCGTCGCCGAAGGGATAGGTCAGCGGCGCACGGCCAGAGGTTTTTCCTTCAAATCCATCCATGCTTTCAATCTGGCATGCCGTCAGGCTGCCACCAATCCATGACCTCACGGAATGACGAAGCGATAGGGTCTATCGCGTTTTGACCCGCGTGACCTTCGTCCCTTCAATGCTGACCCCAGCCATCAGGCCTTTCTGGTCGAAAATGAAAGCATAGGCGTCATCTTGAAGAGTCGATGACGACAGGTTCTCGGCAACGCCCGCATTGACGACGACAACTGTCGGGCCAACGCCGATCTCCCATCCATCAGATTCCTCCAGGTACTGGACGGCGTTGTCATTCATCAGGAAGACCGCGTACCCATAGGATTGCGCGCCCGCCTGCAGACCCCAGGACCCGGTAAACGAGGTGTAATACCCGGTTGTGGCCCCGCCCTGTCGAAGCTCGCCTTCACCATAGGCACCACCGAAAACCAATCCGGCTTTGACCATGGATGGGAAAACCAGCACCGCGCGTGATTGCCGCGAAATCGCAGCCGCCGCCGGATTCTCACGGATCAGCTTGTTGAGCGCTTGCGTGCTCGAATTGGAGAGGTCCGCACGTGAGGCAGAGGATGTTGCCGTTGTTGAGCAGCCACCCAAAGTGACCATTCCGATCACAGCGGTCGCGGCAAAAGCTTTTCTAAACAGTCCCATACGCAGCTCCTGTCTCTGTTCTGGGCCGACCTTATGGCCCTGAAACCCAAAGCGGGACAAGGTTTCTTATTTGTAACGTTTAGCAGGCGACCACATTCACAGCGAGTCCGCCCTGACTGGTTTCTTTATACTTGGAGGACATATCGAGACCGGTTTGGCGCATCGTTTCGATCACCTGATCAAGTGAGACTTTGCCCTGGCCTTCCTGGTGCAAGGCCAGCCGCGCTGCATTTACGGCTTTCACGGTACCGATGGCGTTTCGCTCGATACACGGCACCTGAACCAGACCTCCGACCGGATCGCAGGTCAGGCCGAGATTGTGTTCCATACCGATCTCCGCCGCCGCTAGGCACTGAACCGGTGTCGCGCCCCACACAGCTGCGAGGCCGCCCGCTGCCATTGAACAGGCGACGCCCACTTCCCCCTGGCATCCCATCTCTGCCCCTGAAATCGACGCCCGCTGCTTGTAGAGCAGCCCGATTCCGCCGGCGACGAGCAGAAATCTCTGCGTCTTAGATCGGATTGGTGTGCCGTCATCATCGCAGCAATAGTGGCGCAGGACCGCTGGCAGAATTCCGGCGGCGCCATTTGTTGGCGCCGTCACGACGCGTCCGCCTGCGGCGTTTTCTTCGTTCACGGCCATCGCATAGACGTTCAGCCAGTCGAACAGGGCTTCGCGCTCATTCACGCCTGTCCCCGTCTTGAGCTTGCGATAAAGATCCGGAGCCCGGCGTTTCACTTCAAGTCCGCCCGGCAAAATCCCTTCAGTTGCAAGACCGCGATCGATGCAGGCCAGCATGGTATCGGTGATGAGATCCAGCTGCGAGAGTGTCGCTTCGCGTGGTCGCCGCTCGTCTTCATTGATGAGCATCAAACGCCGGATCGACAGACCACTTTGGTCGCACAATGAGAGTAGCTCTGCGGCGGATCCAAACGAATGAGGAGACCTGATTTGGTCTGGAACCACATCTCCCGCTGCCGGACGTGCGAGACGGCGCGCAGTGGCGATAAAGCCGCCTCCAGTGGAGTAATAGACCTGTTCGAAAATCGCAGGATCCGACGGCTCCGAGGCAAACAGTCTCAACGCCATACCGTTCGGATGCAATTCAGGAACAAGGTCCCCGCGATAGAGAATGTCTTTGACGGGGTTAAACGCGATTGTTTCGCCGCGATGCAGCTTCAGCGATTTCTCTTCAACCGTTCTGCGAAACGCGGTCTCCGCCTCATCCGGATCAGCCGTCTCCGGGGCGAAGCCAAGCAATCCCAGGATGACGGCTTTGTCGGTCCCGTGCCCGACGCCCGTCAGCGCGAGAGAGCCTTGTAATTCAACCTCCACCCGCGCTGCGCGCGACAGCGTTCCGGCCTTCGCGGCCGCCCGCAAAAACCGCTTCGCAATCCGCATCGGCCCAACGGTGTGGGATGAGGACGGCCCCAATCCGATACGAAACAAATCCAATACTGAAAGCATTCTACACCCGTGCCCGCCAGACGAGCCTTACCCCTACGTCGCTCTTGCAATCCGAGCAAGCTCGCGAGACCCTGATCGAAAATCTAGGGAGGAATTCATGTCGCAACTCAATCGTAGGGGCTTGCTGAAATCCGGCGCCGCCTTAGCCGCCCTGACGCCTTTCGCAGCCTGCGCTGCAGGCACAGAAACTGAAGGTACAAGCGCTTCTGGCGTCGAGCCCACAGAGGCTGCGACACCGGTCGACACTCCGCCGACCTATACCGCCCAGTCTATTCCCGACGGACTGGCCCAACTGGCGATGCTCAGATCTGGCGAAACCACATCGCTGGCCTTGACCGAAGCTGCGATTGAACGCTCCCAAGCCGCCGACATGCTCATCAACGCGGTCGCAACGGAGACCTATGCCGATGCGTTGGAAACGGCGCAAACTCCCCCCGAGGGGGCGATGGGCGGTGTCCCGACTTTCATCAAGGACCTGCTCGACTGGAAGGGCGATCCGACATTGTACGGATCGCGTGCCTTTCAGGGCTATGTCGCCCCTGCCGACGCCGCTTTTGCCGCTGCGTGGCGCAAGACTGGTGTGATCAGCCTTGGCAAGTCCACCA
>JANSXJ010000067.1 GCA_024743015.1 Hyphomonas sp.
TCGTAATTGCTTGTTAACCGAGCTGCAGTAGCCGGTTAATAGAAAACGAATCAATGGGAACGGCTATGGCGGAGCAAGCGCAAAAAGAACCGACCATGGAAGAGATTCTTTCTTCCATCCGAAAAATCATCGCGGACGATGATGCCCCGGCGCAAGACGCCGCAGAGGCAAATGCGATCACTGAAGAAGAACTCGACGTATTCGAGGATTTCGACGTGCAGGAAACCGCCTCCGACGATACGGTCATCGAGTCCGAGGAAGATGTGCTGGCGGCCATAAGTCAATCGATGGACGATGCGTCTGACGATCTGGACGCCGCCGTTGCTGATCTTGTCGCCGAAGAAGAACCGTTCGAGTTTGAAGTCGAGGAGGACAGTTTCGAAACATTCGCCTCGGATGATTTCGAAGGCGTCGAAGATTTCGCCGAAGTCGAAGACAGCTTTGAGCCTGTCGAAGAAGAAACACCCGTCCTGGAAGCTGAGCCTGAGCCACAACCAGAGCCTGCCCTTGAAGAGGAGACACCCATGTCTGCCAAGCCCGCCCCTCTGACTGATACAGCGACTGTCACTGCAGCCGCTGGTGCACTCGGGAAACTGCTCGAAAATGTTGAGTTCGGCGAAGAAGCGGGCGGCGCGACGACAATCGAAGGACTGGTCCGCGAGATGATGCGTCCGATGCTGAAAGAGTGGTTGGACGAGAACCTGCCGGGCATCGTTGAGAAACATGTCGAAGCCGAAGTGCAGCGTATCGCACGCATGGCTGGCTAGACCGACTGAAATCCTCTGCTAAAGAGACGGGCGCGCCAGACACGGCGCGCCTTTTCTTTTATCTGACGACCCGGACCGCAAACAAATGATCGACCAGCGTTTTGACCCGAAAGCTCACGAGCAGCGTATCTATCAGCGCTGGGAAGAAGCGGGCTGCTTCAAGCCGAGTATGGACACGGCGGCTGAGCCCTACGCGATCATGATCCCACCGCCGAACGTAACCGGCAGCCTGCATATGGGGCATGCCCTCAACAATACGATCCAGGATATCCTTTGCCGGTTCGAGCGGATGCGTGGCAAGAATGTGCGCTGGCAGCCCGGCATGGACCATGCTGGGATCGCGACACAAATGGTGGTCGAGCGGCAACTCGCAGCAAGCGGCAATCAAGACCGGCGCAGCATGGGCCGCGATGCCTTCGTCGATAAAGTCTGGGAATGGAAAGAGCAGTCTGGCGGCACCATACTGAACCAGCTCAAACGCCTCGGCGCATCGTGTGATTGGGAGAATACCAAGTTCACGCTCGATCCTGAGATGAACAAGGCCGTCAACAAGGTCTTCGTCGACCTCTATAATGAAGGCCTGATCTATCGCGCCAAGCGCCTGGTCAACTGGGACCCGCATTTCCAGACGGCGATTTCCAATCTCGAGGTCGAGAATAAGGAAGTCGACGGCCATATGTGGCATTTCAAATACCCGCTCGCGGATGGCGAGACCTACACATATGTCGAGAAGGATGAGGACGGGAACGTCACGCTGGAGGAGACGCGCGACTATATCTCCATCGCGACGACCCGGCCCGAAACCATGCTGGGCGATGGCGCAGTGGCCGTGCACCCGAGCGATGAGCGCTACGCGCCAATTGTCGGCAAACTGTGCGAAATCCCCGTCGGTCCGAAAACCCATCGCCGCCTGATACCGATCATCACGGATGAGTATCCAGACCCCGATTTCGGTTCTGGTGCGGTGAAGATTACCGGCGCGCACGATTTCAACGACTATCAGGTCGCCAAACGCGGCGGCATTCCGATGTATGCGCTGATGGATGAGAAGGGCTATATGCGCGCGGATGGCCGCCCTTATGCGGAAGAGGCCGCGACGGCGCAGCGCATCGCGGAAGGCAAAGAGGAATTCGACGAGGCCAAGATCGCAGCGATGAACCTGGTTCCGGAAGCCTATCGCGGGCTGGAGCGGTTCGAAGCGCGCAAGGCTGTGGTGGCTGATATCACGGCCGAGGGCAATGCGGTGATGGTGGCCAAGCCTCAGAAAAAAGCCGCTTCCTCGGCCTCCGAGCCGGGGTCTCCTGCGGACGGAGACTCCGGGTCAAGCCCGGAGCCAGCGGAGATCGAGATGATCCCATTGGTCGAGAACAAGAAGATCATGCAGCCCTTTGGCGACCGCTCCGGCGTTGTGATCGAGCCGATGCTCACCGACCAATGGTTCGTCGATGCCGAAACGCTCGCCGAGCCCGCCATTGCAGCCGTGCGCGAGGGACGAACCAGGTTTGTGCCGGAGAATTGGGACCGGACCTATTATAACTGGATGGAGAATATCGAGCCCTGGTGCATCTCCCGCCAGCTCTGGTGGGGCCATAGAATTCCGGTTTGGTATGGGCCCGATGGTACGGTGTACTGTGCCCCGACTGTTGAAGGAGCACAGGCACTCGCTGGACAAGGGGTTACCCTCACGCAAGACGAAGACGTCCTCGACACCTGGTTTAGTTCCGGTTTGTGGCCCTTCTCGACGCAGGGGTGGCCAGAGAAAACGGATGGCTTGAACGCCTTCTACCCCGGCGCCACCCTCGTTACGGCGTTCGACATTATATTCTTCTGGGTCGCGCGGATGATGATGTTGGGGATCAAGTTCATGGATGGCGAAGTGCCGTTCAAGGATGTCTATATCCACGCCATCGTTCGCGATGAGAACGGGAAAAAGATGTCCAAGTCGGAGGGCAATGTTGTTGATCCGGTCGACCTGATAGATGGCATCGACATCGACGCTCTGGTCAAGAAACGCACCACTGGCCTGAGACAGCCGGAAAAAGCGCCGCAAGTCGAGAAGGCGACCCGCAAACGTTATCCACAAGGGTTCGAAGCCTATGGCGCAGACGCGCTGCGCTTTACCCTGGCAGCCATGGCGACCAAAGGGCGGGACATCAACCTGTCGGTTGATCGCGTCGCGGGGTACCGAAATTTCGGCTCCAAATTGTGGAGTGCGACCAGGTTCGCACAAATGTACGAAGCCACGTTTGGCGGCTCGGTAAACCCGGAATCATTGCGGCTTGCGCTGAACCAGTGGATCATCGGCGAGCTCTACAAATGCTGCGATCAGGTCTCAGAGGCGATCGAAGACTACCGCTTCAATGATGCCGCCGATGCGGCCTATCACTTCGTTTGGGATGTGTTTTGCGACTGGTATCTGGAACTCTCCAAGCCGATTCTTCAGGGCGAAGATGGTTCTGATAAGGACGAGACCCGCCTGGTCCTCGCCTGGACGCTGGAACAAATATTCGCGCTGCTGCATCCCTTCATGCCCTTCATCACCGAAACCCTTTGGGAGCAGACGGCCGACCGCACGGACTTCCTGATGCTGCAGAGCTGGCCTGGCCTTGCCGAGGGTTATTCGAACGCGGCCGCTGCCGACGAGCTTGGCTGGGTCCTGAAGACCATCTCGCAGGTGCGCTCCGTGCGCGCCGACGTCAATGTTCCTGCCGGTGCAAAGGTCCCGGCAAGCCTTGTCGGGGCCAACTCGGAAACTGCGCGACGCCTTGCCGCTCATGGCGACGTCATTCAGCGCCTGGCGCGTCTCGAAAAGCTGGAAATTGCCGATCAGGCTGCACCGGGATCGGTCAAAACCGTCGTCGACGAAGCGACCATCGTTTTGGAGATCGCAGATCTGATCGATGCCGGAGAAGAGATCACCCGACTGGACAAGCAGCTCGGGAAATTGGGCGGAGAGATCACCGGACTCGAAAAACGCCTCGGGAACGAAGCGTTTGTCGCCAAGGCGCCGCCAGAAGTCGTCGCAGAACAACGTGAGCGGCTGGCTGAATTGGAAGGCACACGGGAAAAGCTGAGCGTCGCCCGCGATCAATTGGCAAGCCTTTAGCACACGCCCGCAGCAGAGGCGCACTCAGCGAAGCTGACATCGTGTCGGCTACATAACCGGCGTGGTGGCCTGCGGGCTGCAAAATGCCGTTGTCCGCTCAAATTTAGCCGGGGCGACTTCAAATCGTTCGAGATCGGTCGCGGTATCGCGCCAACCGCGCAAGCGATCAATCTGGCTGAGCATTCGCTCTGCCGGGCTGAAGGATGGATCGGCCAGCCGGTCATAGCTCGGATAATCAAACTCTGGTCGGCCCATATAGATGACATCGCCGCCTTTTATGCGCAGCAGGATGGATTTGTCCGCCAGGCAATGCGAAACAGCCTGAATATCCGGTTGGCCACCTGGCGCACGTCGCCGAAATGTCACTTCGGACAGGACATAATGGCCGCGCGGCAGGATCACGCTCTGTGTGAAGTAATCCCGCGCCGTATCCTTGAAGGGAACGCCTTCGGGGCGGGCAGGTATCTTGGTGATCAATCGCAAATAGTCCCGGTTTTCTTCGCCCAGCACGGGCTCTAGCCGGTCTTCGATCAGGGCCACGGGAACAAAAACCAATTCGAGTTCGGAATAGCCGGGACGCTGGAAATTCTGAGGACGAAGAATGATCGGATTGATATGCAACTCGCCCTTGTCCGGGCCGAGCGCTTTCACTGTGACTGTGTTCAGCCGGCGTTCCTGATCCTGAGCGCCAGCCGGTTGAAATGCGGCCAAAAGCGCAGCAATCAATGCTGCCAGAATTGCAGGGCTCCGCATGTCCACTCGCTCCTCATTCGACGCTCGCTTTTATATGGCACGTTCGCTAGGGTTTTGGAGTCTCAATGTCAGACCTCAGAAAGAAGGATAAGTATATGCCTATTCGCGCACTCGCCCTTTCCATGGTTCTCATTGCCGGTTGTCAGGTGTCCAATGTCATTGCGCAGGAGGAAATTGTCATGCCTGATAAGGGTCAACAAGCGGAATGGCGGCTCGTGATCCATGGCGGTGCCGGGGTAATCCTGCGCGAGAATATGACGCCGGAGCGCGAGGCGGCTTACACCGCGGCGCTGGAGGCGGCCCTTGAGGCTGGCGCGGCGGTTTTGCGGGACGGCGGCTCAGCCGTCGACGCGGTTCAGGCCGCCGTCATTCCGATGGAGGATGACCCACTGTTCAATGCAGGGCAGGGCGCTGTATTTACGGCTGCGGCCGAGCATGAGCTCGACGCTTCGATCATGAGCGGCGCAGCACGCGACGCAGGGGCGGTCGCGGGCGTGAAGCGGGTGAAGAACCCCATCCTTGCGGCGCGCGCGGTCATGGATCAGTCTGAGCATGTCATGTTTGCGGGCGCGGGCGCGGACGCCTTCGCGGAATCGGTCGGCATCGAGATGGTCGACAATCGCTATTTTGATACCGAGAGACGGCGGCAATCACTTGAGCGTGTCCTTCGCGAACGGGTTCGAAACGACGCGGACCGACATGGCACGGTCGGCGCGGTGGCAATCGACCAGTTCGGAAATCTCGCAGCTGCGACCACGACCGGCGGTATGACCGCCAAAGCTGCGGGCCGGATTGGCGACTCGCCCCTGATCGGGGCCGCGACCTATACTCAAAATGGCGTTTGCGCCGTTTCGGCTACGGGGCATGGTGAGTATTTCATTCGGGTGGCGGTCGCGAAGACGATCTGCGCGCGAGTCGAACTGGCCGGTGAAAGCATCGGCGATGCCGCCCAAAACGCGCTCGATCAAGTTGCAGAACTTGGCGGCGATGGTGGGGTCGTGGTGATCGATGGCAACGGTCAGTATGAGTATGTTTTCAACTCAAAAGGCATGTATCGCGGCATGATCGACCCAGATGGGATGGAAACCGCCATTTTCGAGCAAGAATAGCCCCTTTTTAGACGGTGACAGAGCTGTGCGGACCGGCTAAGGCTCCGCGCAGTAAAGGAATATCGACATGAGCAAGACCTGGGACAAATCCAAACTGCCTTCCCGTCATGTTACGGAAGGTCCCGCCCGTGCGCCGCACCGCAGCTATTATTACGCAATGGGCCTCTCGACCAAGGATATTCAAAAACCATTTGTCGGCGTGGCAAGTTGCTGGAACGAGGCCGCCCCGTGCAACACCGCCCTGATGCGTCAGGCGCATGCGGTGTCTGAAGGGGTGAAAGAGGCGGATGGAACGCCGCGCGAGTTTTGCACGATAACGGTGACTGACGGTATCGCGATGGGTCATGAAGGCATGCGCTCGTCCCTGGTGAGCCGGGACTGGATTGCCGACACCGTCGAACTGACCATGCGCGGACATTCTTACGACGCATTGGTCGGCGTCGCTGGATGCGACAAGTCGCTACCAGGTATGATGATGGCGATGCTCCGCCTGAACGTGCCGTCTGTGTTCCTTTATGGCGGCTCCATCATGCCGGGCAGTTTTGAAGGCCGGGACGTCACTGTGCTGGACGTTTTCGAAGCGGTTGGCGCGCATGCGGCTGGCTCGAACGATATGGATAGTGACAAGCTGCGTGCGCTCGAAAAAGTTGCCTGTCCGGGGGACGGCGCGTGTGGCGGACAGTTTACGGCCAACACGATGGCATGTGTGAGCGAAGCGATTGGTCTTGCCTTGCCGCTCTCATCCGCGATGCCTGCACCCTGGACGGACCGCGATGGCTATGCCCGAGAGTCCGGTCGTGTGATCATGGATCTGGTAGCGAATAATTTGCGACCCCGTGAGATTTGCACCCGCGAAGCGTTCGAGAATGCTGCGATCGTCGTCGCCGCGACAGGTGGCTCGACCAATGCCGCATTGCACCTGCCCGCCATGGCGCACGAGTGCGGCGTGGAATTCACGCTGCGCCATGTGGCCGAAGTGTTTGAGCGCACGCCTTACATCGCCGACCTGAAACCGGGCGGAAATTATGTTGCCAAGGATTTCGGTGAAGCGGGCGGCGTACCCATGCTGATGCGAACCCTGATGGACGAGAAGATCGTCAACCCGGATTGCCTGACGGTCACGGGGAAAAGCTGGGGTGACTATCTCGAAGATATGACCTTCGACGAAACGCAGAAAGTCATCTATCCGGCAGGCAAACCTATCACCGAGAATGGCGGCGTGGTTGGGCTGTGGGGCTCGCTCGCTCCGGACGGCGCCATCGTGAAAGTCGCTGGGCTCGAGAAGCTCCAGTTCACCGGAAAGGCCCGCGTCTTTGACGGTGAAGAAGCTTGCTTTGAAGCGGTCACAAACCGTGAGTATGAAGCCGGGGATGTCCTGGTCATCCGCTATGAAGGTCCAAAAGGCGGACCGGGTATGCGCGAAATGCTCTCGACCACGGCGGCAATCTATGGCCAGGGCATGGGCGACAAGGTTGCGTTGATCACTGACGGGCGTTTCTCTGGCGCGACCCGCGGGTTCTGTATCGGTCATGTAGGTCCTGAAGCTCAGGAAGGTGGTCCGATTGGTCTGCTTGAGGATGGCGACATCATCGTCATCGATGCCGAGAAAGGCACGATCGATGTCCGCCTAACACCAGCCGAAATGGAGGATCGCAAGCGCAATTGGAAGCCGCGCGAGACCCAATACGGAAACGGAACGCTGGCAAAGTTTGCGAAATTGGTTGGTCCAGCCCATCTTGGCGCGGTAACCCATGAAGGGTTTGCCGGAGAACGCCATGTCTACGCCGACATCTAGAGGGCCGTGGGAAGATACAGATATTGATCCGTTGATCCTGGCCGCCATGCGCGGCTTGCCAGAGGATTTTGCCGATTTTCCGCGTCTCTATCAGGATGAGCTTGCGCCAAAACTACAGGCGCAGGAAGCGGAGCGACTCGCGGCGGCGAGGTCTGCTGTTCGATGGACCTGGATCGGCGTTGGCGTCGCCGCGCTTGGAGCGCTGCTCGGGTTTCTGGTTTTCAGGGTGCCACAGCTCGCAATCGTTGCGGGCGTCATTGGGTTTGCGGTTCATGGCGCGGGGCGGGGCCCACTCAATCAAATCGGAAAGCGCGCCAAGCGGCTGATTGTCGAGCCCGTTGCCGCGCAGTTTAATCTGCTGTTTGACGCTGATCCGGGCCCACAAAGTTCCGTTGTCGACCTCCACGCAGCTGGACTCATCCCGACCTGGGACCGAGCGGTCTATGAGGATCGTCTCGACGGCACGCGTAACGGAGTGGACTTCCTGTTCTTCGAGACGCATCTTGAAGAAAGACGGCGGACCACGGACTCCCGCGGTCGAACCCGGACCCGGTGGGTGACTGTATTCAAGGGACAGTGCTTGCGGTTTGAGTTCCACAAAGCCTTCCAGGGACGAACACTCGTATTGCGCGACGCGGGTATGCTCAACGTGTTTCGCGGCGTGAACGGCCTGCAACAGGTAAAGCTCGAATCAAACGTTTTTGAAAAAGCGTTTCAGGTCTTCTCTGACGATCAAGTAGAGGCCCGCTTCCTGCTGACGCCAGACCTGATGCAAAGACTCATCGATTTGGAGAAGGTCTTTCATGGCGGAAAATTGCGGTGCGCGTTTCAAGACGGGGAATTGCTGATCGCGGTTGAAGGCGGCGATCTGTTTGAGCCGGGTAGCATGTTCACGCCATTGGATAATCCGGATCGGGTTCGGGAATTGCTGGATGATTTCGCAGCGATATTTAATTTGATCGACAGCTTTGCGGATCCAGAACAACTCAAACGCATCAGACCAAAGGAGGGTGGCGATTGACGATCCACATGGTGGTCACACTTTCGTCCAGATCAGGGCGTTTGTGTTCAGGAAGGCTTCAGGTCTGATTGCATAGAGAATTTTGTATGAAACCAGTGATTTTCTCCCTCGGTGCCCTTGGCACCCTTTTTGTTCTCGCTGCGCCAATGGCTGCTGCGCAATCATGTTCTCAGCAAGCTGCTCAACTTCAGGAGCGCCAGGTCGCCGCACAAGAATTGGCGGATGCCCGGCTGACGCTTGTCG
The DNA here is from genome assembly GCA_024743015.1 of Hyphomonas sp. Classification (GTDB taxonomy): domain Bacteria; phylum Pseudomonadota; class Alphaproteobacteria; order Caulobacterales; family Hyphomonadaceae; genus Henriciella. The sequence continues at coordinate 8,795 of JANSXJ010000067.1, forward strand.
ACCAGGTCGAAGCGGCCGGAGATGCCTGGGAAAATGCCGAAGCGCTTCGCAATTTCGGTGAGGAACAAGCCGCAGAAGCCGATGCAACGAAAGTGGCTTACGAGACGCTCAAAGCGGATTTGCTTGATAAGGAGTCCTCGCTCCAGGGTTTGGTATTCTCGCTGAACGAACAAGTAACCGCATACAATACGAAGTGCGTCCGAAACTAGGTTCGATTTCTGAGTGAGATCGCGTGGTTTTAGTCACGCAATTCGATGATAACCGGCACATGATCTGACGGCTTTTCGAGGCCGCGCGCCTTGCGATAAATCTCGACATTCTCCAGTCGGTCTGCGGCTTGTGGGCTGAGCAGGTGGTGATCAATCCGAATGCCATGATCCTTTTGCCAGGCACCACCTTGATAGTCCCAGAATGTGTACTCGTGACCGCGATTGTCGGCGGCTTCGAAGGCTTCGGTGAGGCCGAGATGTTTCAATCGCCGGAAAGCGGCGCGGCTCTGCGGCAGGGCAAGGGCATCATCGGCCCAAACTGTTTCTTCCCAGCAATCTTCGGCGCGCGGAATGATGTTATAGTCGCCGCAAAGCACCAGCGGTTCTTCTGCGCGCATCAGCTGCTGAGCGTGGACCTTCAAGTGGCCCATCCAATCCAGTTTATAGTCGTATTTCGGACCCGGCGCCGGATTGCCATTTGGCAGATACAAGCCGCCAACGCGGACCGGCCGATCTGCAAGCACGAGCGCCTCAATGTAGCGGGCTTGTTCATCCTCTTCGTTGCCGGGCAGTCCGCGTACGACATCTTCCAGCGGGAAGCGCGAAAGCATAGCGACGCCATTATAGCTTTTCTGGCCGTGCGCTTCGACATTATAGCCGAGTTCTTCGATTTCCAGGTACGGGAAAGCGTCTGTCTCGCACTTGATTTCCTGCAAGCAGACCACGTCGCAATCGATGGCTTTCAGCACCTCGATGACCGTGGGCAGGCGGGCTTTGATGGAATTGACGTTCCAGGTCGCGATTTTCATGGCTTCTGTTTAGCGCGGTTTGTCCAAAGCGCCAGCCTTGGAATTCGTGCTTGACATGAAACTGTATGGTTTCCTATAAAAGGAAACTGAAAGGTTTCATAATATGCAGGAACAACTTGTCTTCCGAGCGATTTCGGATCCGACGCGGCGCAGTATCATGGCGATGCTGGCCAGCGGGGAGCGGTCTCTGAATGACATCACGGCGCATTATGAAATGACACGGCCCGCGGTCGCAAAGCATCTGAAGATCCTCGAGCAGGGCGGACTGATCAGCGTCCGCGCACAGGGACGCGAACGCTTGCACCGTTTGCAACCGGACGCGCTAAAAACGGTCGCCGACTGGGTGAACTTCTTCAGCCAGTTCTGGGACGAGAAGCTCGAAAACCTAAAACAAGCAGTGGAGTTGGATAATGAGTGACGCAGTGATGGTGAAAACGATCTACCTCAAAGCGACGCCGGAAAAGGTCTGGCGCTATATCACGAAAAAGGAGCTACTGGCGCAGTGGTTCCATGAAACGGATCGCGACCTCACTGAAAAGGCGGCGTTTCAATATTACAGTTTTCACGATGACAAACCCGACCGCAAGCTGATGTGGGGCGATGTCATCGAAGTCGATCCACCGCGAAAACTGGTGCACACATTCACGCACGAATGGCTGAAAGGCGTCATCACGACTGTGACATGGGACTTGGTGGCGATCGAAGGCGGTACACAACTGACGCTCACGCATGAGGGTATCAATACGATCGAAGAGCTGACAGGACACGACAAGGGCTGGGACGAGCATTTGCTTCGTCTGCGCATGATGCTCAGCTAGGCAGGAACCGGAACCGTCGCTTGTCGCCATATGCCCAGATACGGCTGTCTTCCAGAGTGCCAAGACCGATATTGTGAATGGCTTTCCAGCGGCCGCGGCGATCTTTCTGGCTTGAGAGGATGCCGATATGCGGCAGGCTGCCGTCCACGCGGCAGGTGATGATGTCGCCAGGTTGCCAGTTTGAGGCGGGCAGCTCATGTCCATGCCGACGCAGCCAAGTCTCGACATTTGGCACTCGGCGATGGTCGATATTGCGGTCAGTACGTGTGAGCCCCCAACGTTTTGGATAGGACGCGAAATTCGCCGCCATGTCTTCGTGCACGTTTTTCTGGAAGTCGAACGCAAAAGCGTCGCGATAGGCGCGTATGATCACGTCGATGCAAACACCGCGGTCCCGCGGGACGTCGCCCATGGGATAGTCCAAAGAAACATACGCTCCATCATACAGCGTGGTGACGCCAATCTGGCTGCGGGCGCGAACGATCAGGCGGGCAGCTTTGGTCTCTCCGCTTGCCGCCATGTGTGGCAAAAGCGGGATCGAAAACAAGCAGGCGAGTGCGGTACGACGAGTGGGTTCCATGCACCAACTTTCACCCGCCACTATGGCGCGAATAGGGAGGAAACGGGGCTAGAACCCTCTCAGCTCTGCAAATTCCGAGAGTTCGGCGCGTTCCGTATAAAGCTTGTTCACCGGATCATCCTTGTCAGGGATGCCAACGGCCATTCCGCACCAAACCATTTCATTTTCTTCGAGGCCAAAATGTTCTTTCAGGCTTGGGCGCAGCACGCCCCAGCATTCCTGCATACACGTGCCCCAGCCTCGTTCCTCAGCGAGCAGCGCGAGGGTCTGCATCAGCATGCCCGTGTGCCCCCACTGGCCGTGACCGACGCGCTCATCCAACACAAAGAACAGAGCGACCGGCGCGTTGAAGAAATTGTAGTTGCGCATGAACCAGGTCATCCGGCCAGCTTTGTCGTCGCGGGGAATGCCAAGTTTCTCATACATCATTTCTCCGACCCGGAACCGGCGCGCATTCTGGGCTTCGGTGATATGCTCGGGATAGATGGGCCGGTCGGTTGGTTCACCACGGGGATTGCCGGACAGTTTTGCCGCCGCGAGTTGTACGACTTTATCCCGTTCCTCGCCTGCAACCGCAATCACGCGCCAGGGCTGCAAATTGCCGCCGGACGGTGAGCGTTGCGCATCGTTCAGCCATTGCTCCACATCGGACTTGGGAAGCGGCGTGTCGAGAAAGCCGCGAGTTGAAATGCGTTGTTTGACGGCGGTGCTGACGTCCATGCGAGGCTCCCTGATTTCGTCTCAATATTGAACCTAGTGATGCAACTTCAGGATGCTAGGGGTCTCGTGGCGACAGGCCGTCGGGTCGGATAGCCGTCTCGAGACTGTATCCTTTCCAGCCGCGGGCGGGCCGTATACGAATATCAGGTGCATCCTGGTTTAGCTGTTCTTGAACAAGGACAGCGCCGTCGCAGTCATGCTTTTAACGCCTGTTTCAATAGTCGGTTCATAATCCGGCGCGAAGAACGGCGAGTGAAGCGAAGGCAGGCCGAGCGCGCTGTCTTGTGCAGCTTGCCATTTCTCTGGCTCGACCGCGCCCACCCAAAAAATCAGGCTTGGGATCTTGGCGTCCGTGCGACCATATTGACTGAAATCCTCGCCGCCCATGACCGGGTCGACCTGGCTGATATTCTCAGCTCCGATCGCGTCTGCGATCGCGGCGGCGGCTTTGGCTGCAAGTTCCGGCTCATTGTAGGTCGAAGGTGTGTAATCGGGCTCAATGAAGATTTCAGGTTCCGGCGCACCGAAAGCGATTGCTTGCGCCTTGGCGATGCGCTCAATGCCTTCCAGCAGCATGGAACGGGTCTCGTCATCGTAAGAGCGCACAGTCAGTAACAGTTTCGCTTCGTCCGAAATGATATTGTGCTTTGCCCCGGCCTGGAACGAACCGACCGTAACAACGGCGGGCGTTTGCGGGTTCACATTGCGGGATACCAGCGTCTGGACGGCCGTCACAATCGATGCTCCGACGATGACCGGGTCTTTTGTCGTGTGAGGGTAGGCGCCGTGTCCCCCGACACCTTTGACCGTAATGTCGATGCTATCCACATTTGCGAGCGCAAATCCCGAAGAGTAAGCGACTTTACCACTCGGAACGCTCGCAGAAACATGCAAGGCCAGATTGTAATCGGGCAATGGGAAGCGTTCGAACAGGCCGTCAGCAATCATCGCCTGGGCGCCATTGCCGAGCTCCTCCGCGGGCTGAGCGATCATCACCAGTGTTCCGGACCATTCATCTTTGGCGGCGATGAGGTTTCGCGCGGTTCCGACCCAACTCGTCATATGGATATCGTGACCGCAGGCGTGCATCACGCCGTTGGTGACGCCAGTCCAGGTTTCATCGACGACCTTTGAGGCGTGCGGAACACCTGTCCGTTCAGCCACCGGAAGGGCATCCATATCCGCGCGAATGAGGACGGTCGGGCCTTCGCCATTCCGGTACACTCCGACGACGCCATAACCGCCAACACCGTCTCTCACAACGCCATTGTCCCGCATCGATTTTGCCCGCGTCCATTCATCCCCAAGGCCGGTGGTCACTTCAAAGCCCAGACTGGTGAGTTCGTTGGCCATGATGGTGGAGGATTTTACCTCTTTGAACGACAGCTCTGGGTGGGTGTGAAAGTATTTGTACAGGTCGATCAAATTGGTTCCCGACGTTGGCATATCCGCCGTGATCTCGATCTGGGAAGAGCTTGCCAGCGGCGATTGCGCATGCGCGCACGCGCCCAGCGCGGTTAAAAGCGCAAACGAAGAAATTACTGGAACCGATCGAAACATGAGCCCTCACTTATCAGCATATTAAGGTAACTCTGCCATGGTTACGGCAATAAAACTGGATGACAAGGGGCCCGCTCAAAGCGAGTCCGAAGGGTGACAATGACACTTCGCGGTACACTCAAAGCGACTTTCGTTGCTGCAAGCATTTTTGGCCTGACCGCCTGCGGTGGTAGCGCGCCGGTGGATCCGGCCATGTTTGACGCTGAGGTCCAGCGACTCGCTGACGAAGGCGACA
>JANSXJ010000264.1 GCA_024743015.1 Hyphomonas sp.
CCATATTTTTTCAATTATGTATTCAATGTTGCGGACGCGGCGATTTCTGTAGGAGCGGTCTTGCTCTTTGTGGATCAGTTCCTAATGTCGCGACAAGAAAAAGCGGCTGGGGCCGTAAACGAAGATTAGGCGAGGACGCCAAGATGAAACACGCTCTGTTAGTATCCGCCGGACTTGCGATGACGCTGGTCACTGGATGTGTCGGTCTCAGCGGCAGCAACGCACCGGACGAGTTCCGCGTCGTGAAAAAAGCTCCCCTAGTGGTGCCGCCGGAATACAGCCTGCGTCCGCCGCAGGCCGGTCAATCGCAGCCTTTCGAGGTTGATGAGGAACGCGCCGGATCGGCGTCAGCCTTCGGGACCGATATCGGACAGAATGCAAGCGCAGGTGAGCGCGCCCTTGTTGCAGCAGCGGGGGCCAGTGCGGTCAGCCCGGTCATTCGCCAGCGCGTCGATTGGGAAGAAGCCAAAACGATCCGGAAATCTGCCAGCATCGCTGACCGAGTCCTGTTCTGGCAGCGAGATGATGAAGCCGCGCCGGACAGCGCCACCGGCGGCGGTGAGGTTACGATCGAACGTGGAAGCGGCGAACGCCTGAAGCTTCCAGGAACCTAAATCTGAGCAAAAATCAGGGAAAGCACGCGGAGAAGTACATGAAGCAATGGATATCCGGCGGGCTCGCCGCCACGGTTTTGCTGGGAGGTGCTGCGTTCGCGGACACTGCTTCCGAAGAATGGGCGCCGGAAACCTTCACGCTCGAGAACGGCATGGAAGTCGTGGTGCTGCCGGACCATCGTGCTCCAGTTGTCACGCATATGGTCTGGTACAAAGTCGGCGCAGCTGACGAGGCACCCGGCAAGTCTGGCATCGCACACTTGTTCGAACATGTGATGTTCAAGGAAACCGACGATATTGCGGATGGCGAGTTCGACTCGATCATTTCCCGCCTCGGCGGACAGAACAACGCGTTCACCAGCTGGGACTACACCGCTTATTATGAGCGGGTTGCGAAGCAACACCTCGGCAAGATGATGGAACTGGAGGCCGAGCGCATGACGGATCTCATCATCGATGAAGATCCGGAAGGCAGCTTCATTACCGAGCGCGATGTTGTGAAGGAAGAGCGCCGCCAGCGCGTCGACAACAATCCCGGCGTCATTCTTCAAGAGAAAGTCCTGGCCGAGTTCTGGAAGGGACACCCATACGAAATAACCGTGATTGGTCGGATGGAAGAAGTCGAAGCCCTGACCCCACAGGACGGAATCGATTTCTACAAGAAATACTACTCGCCCGAAAACGCGATCCTGGTTGTTGCCGGGGACGTAACGGGTGAAGAGGTGAAAACACTCGCCGAACAGCATTACGGCTCGATTGAACCGTCCGGCCTGGTTGATGGTACCCGCAAATGGACGGATGTGACGCCGCTCAGCGAGACGCTGGAGCTGACGCATAGCGATCCGAAAGTCCGCCAGCCGGTCTGGTATCGCTATTTCGACGGTACCAGCCAGAAACGCGATCGCGAGTTTTCGCTCGCATTGGAGGTTGGGCTGGAAGTCCTGGGGGGCGGCAATACCAGCTTGCTCTATGTGGCGCTGGTTGAAGACCAGAAAGTCGCCGTCAATGCGGGGACTTTCGCCTGGACAGGATTGCACGATCAAGGCCCGGCGGTGATCTATGCGACGCCGAGCCCCGGTGTTTCCATGGAAGAGCTTGAAACCGCGGTCACGACTGAAATGGCGAACCTGCTCGAAGCCGGGTTCTCCGACGAAGATGTGGAGCGCGTCCGCAACTCGATGGCGGCCGAAGCCATCTATGCGCGCGATAGCCAGCAAAGCATGGCAAACCTGTTTGGCAGCTGGCTTGCGATTGGCGGGTCGATTGAAGACTTGATGACCTATGCCGACGATGTGCGCGCCGTCTCCACCGAAGACGCCCTCGCCGCCGTTCGCAAGACCTTCGCCGAAGGAAACCACTATATAGAGGCGCAATTGCTGCCCGCAGAAGGGGAGCTTTAATCATGAACACGTCAACGCTTTTTGGCGCAGCTGCGCTCGCCCTGTTCGTGACCGGATGCACAACCATTGAAGAGGCAACCCCTGTTGAGGCGGAGACTGTCGTCGACGCCGCGCAAACGGATCTTGTCGAAGCTCCCGCACTGGACGTGACGGTCCACGATGGTGAATTCGCAACCATTCAGCAGTTCGTGACACCGGGCGGCGTTTCAGTCTGGTTGGTTGAAGAACCGTCGATTCCGATCCTGTCTCTGCGAATGGCCTGGCAGGCCGGTCGGACCAACGATCCTGAAGGCATGGAAGGTCTGACAAATGCGATGGTCTACCACATGAACGAAGGCGCCGGGGATCTTGAGGCCCAGGCATTTTTCAAGCGTATGGAAGAGCTGAACATGAGCTTCTCCTGCAGCGCGTCGAACGAAAGCACCTTCTGTAATTCATCCATGCTGACGGAAAACGCGGCCGACTCCTTTGACATGATTGCGCTCGCCTTCGCCGAGCCGCGCTTTGATGACGGACCGTTCGAACGTTATCAGCGTGAGCAGGAGGTGAGCCTGCAGACGCGCGAGACAAATGCTCAATATCTGGCGAGTCGCGCTCGTATTGAGGCGCTCTATCCCGATCATCCCTATGCGCGGAATACCAGCGCTGAAAGCCTCGCGGCCATTACACAGGACGCGATGCGCGCCCAGAAGGACCTGTTAATGGTCCAGGAAGGCATGCTGGTCACCGCGGTAGGTGCGATTTCGCCGGAAGAACTTGCGCCGCTGATCGACAAGGCCGTGGCCGGATTGCCCGAGCAAAGCGAAACGGTTGAGCCGGAGACTGTGGTGCTGGCAGAGCCAGCCGCTGCGCCCATTACGGTTGAGCTTCCGCAACCTCAAAGCCTGGTTACGTTTGCCGCGCCTGCGATGACCCGTGAGGACCCGGATTTCTATACCGCCGTCGTGCTCAATTACACGTTCGGGGGCGGCGGCTTTGAAAGCCGTCTCATGAAAGATCTGCGAGTCGAAAAAGGCCTGACATATGGCGTCTACACGTCCGTCAGCGCTGGCGACAAGCTGCAGCTCTGGAGCGGCGGTGGCCAGACCAAGAATGAAAGTGCAGGCGAATTCATTGCTGCGGTCAAAGCCAATATGTCCAAGATGGTCGAGGAAGGAATGACTGAGCAGGAGCTGGCCGATGCCAAGTCCTATCTCACCGGATCGTATCCGCTCGGCTTCGATTCCAATGCCAAGATCGCTGGGAATATGATGGGTGTGCGTCTCGACGGACTGCCGGTGGATTTCTTCGACAAACGCAATGCGATGGTTGAAGCAGTGACACTGGATGACGTCAATCGCGTCGCGCGCGAATATCTCAACCCTGAGAATTTCACCTTCGTTGTTGTTGGTGAGCCTGAAGGTCTGGACGGTTAGGCTTGCTGACAATCATCAAATCCGGAAGGGCGCGCGAAGCATCGCTGCGCCCTTTCGTCATTCTTGTCCCGATGTCGATCTTTATCACCGCGGCGGCGGCGAGCCTGATCGATCTTGACGGTTTTTTTGCCTTCGCAAAGCTGCTGAACGACTGGATCCTGGCGACCTTCTCCAATGTGATTTCGTGGGCGGTTTTTGGGTTTGTGCTGACCAGCTTCGGCGTCCTGCTGACACCGCTCGGTAAAGTCACTATTGGCGGGGCAGGGGCGACGCCGACCCTGAAACCCTGGAGCTGGTTTTCCATCACCCTGTGCACGACGATTGCGATCGGCATCCTGTTCTGGGCGATGGCTGAGCCGATGTACCACCTGTATGAGCCCGGCAGCCCGGCGCGCGGGGTTGTTGCGGGGAGCGACGAGGCGAAAGCGTTCAGCCTGGTGACCCTGTTCATGAATTGGGCGATTTCACCCTACGCAATCTATACCGTGGCCGCACTCACATTTGCGCTCGCTTATCACAATCTGGGCAAGCCCTACTCGGTCTCTGGTCCGTTCGTCGCGGTGCTGGGCCGTCCGTTGCCAAAGCCGGTTGCCGCCGTGTTGGACGCGGCTATCCTTCTCGCCCTGATCATGGGCATGGCCGCTTCGCTAGGCGCCGGAATGCTGCTCCTGTCAGGCGGTGTCTCAGACATGACAGGTCTGCCCAATGGACCAATTCTCCTGGCATTGGTCGCCAGCGCGATTGGAGTCGTGGTGCTGATCAGCTCGCTGACCGGGTTGATGCGCGGCATTCGCGTGTTGTCGGTCGTAAATACCTGGTTCTTTTTCGTCTTTGTGGGCGTCATTATAGTGTTTGGCCCGACGCGAGAGATTTTCGGGCAGGGAGGGCAAGCCGTGTTGTCCTATGCGGGAGAATTTCTCGACCGTTCGATCTTCATCGGTGCAGCGAGCGAAGACGGGGAATGGGCCAAAGGCTGGACGACCTTCTACTTCGCCAATTGGCTCGCATGGGCGCCTGTCACGGCCATGTTCCTGGGCCGGATCGCGCGCGGTTATACGGTGCGCGCTTTCGTCCTCGTAAACCTCATCCTGCCAGCGCTTTTCTCCCTGCTCTGGATGAGTGTGTTCGGCGTATTCGCCATGGAGACCGATCTCGCGGAGGGCGGCGTTCTGAAACAGACGCTAGACACAGTGGGGCCAGAAGGCGTGATGTTCCGCGCGCTCGATTTTATCCCACTCGCCAGCGTGCTCGTGCCAATCGTGCTGATCCTCTCCTTCATCTCCTATGTCACGGCGGCTGACAGCAATACCGAAGCGATTTCGCAGATTTGCAAGACACACGAGGCGCCGATGACGGAGGCGGATGAAACAGAGCCGACCGCCCCACGCCTGAAAATCATCTGGGTCATCCTGCTCTGCCTGATGGCCTGGATCATGGTGACATTCAGCGGCATTGACGGCGTACGCATGCTGTCAAATGTCGGCGGCTTGCCTGCGCTCTTTGTCGTCTTGGGATTGCAGGTCTGCCTGATCCGGATGGTGTTCCAGGCCGACGCTCTGGACCGCAATCAAGTCAACGCGGCTGCTCAGACCGTCGACTCCGTCTAAGCGTCCACCAGCTGCTTCAATTCCGCGGCAATCCCTTTCAAGGTTTCGCGCATGCGTTTTAGTCCACCGCCGCGGCCATTGTGAATGATCAGTTGTTTCCACGGTGGATCGTCTGGTTCCGGGGTCTTCACGTTCAAATGCCCTGATCTTGGCAGGGCGCTGCCCAGGAGCGCACCGGCGAGATCAAATCCAGCCTGAGCATTGAAAGCCCCATTCCTTGCATCGGCTTCAAAGTTCGATTGCTCGGATCGCCCGACAG
>JANSXJ010000307.1 GCA_024743015.1 Hyphomonas sp.
AAGTGACAATTCTGTGATCTGTTAATTGACGCCCGCTCTTAGGCGGCTCTAAGTCTCCACACCTGCGAAAACAGGAAAGCTGCGTACTACGGAAAAATCTGCGTTTTTCTATTCGCGTATCGAGAGGCTCCTAGGAGTGGGAGGCCTCAGTTTATTGGAGGACGATAGATCATGGCTAATGGTCTTCTCAAGAAGAATTTATTTGCGACCACGCTGCTCGCCGGCGCGGTAGGGGGATTGTGGGCAGGTGCAGCCGTCGCCCAGGATGCCCCTGATGACGACGTAACGGTCATCGAAGAAGTTGATGAAGAGGACGAGGCGCGCCAGGAGCGTGTTGTTGTCACGGGTTCGCGCATTCAGCGCAGCGAGTTCACATCGATCAAACCCGTCCAGGTGATCAGCGGCGAAGTCAGCCGTGACATCGGCCTGGTTGATGCGGCCAGCCTGCTTCAGGAAAGCACCGCGGCCACTGGCCTGCAAATCGACACGACCTTTAACGGCTTCGTGCTCGATAACGGCCCAGGCGCTTCAACCATTGACCTTCGCGGTCTCGGCGCTTCCCGGACACTGGTTCTGGTGAATGGTCGCCGTCTCGGGGCCTCCGGTGTGGAAGGCGCGCCTGGCGTTCCTGACCTAAACCTGATCCCAAGCTCACTGATCGATCGTATCGACGTTCTTTTGGACGGCGCATCCTCGATTTACGGTTCTGACGCCGTTTCAGGTGTTGCGAACGTGATCCTGCGCAAGGACTTTGATGGTTTTGAAGTCGAAGGCTCCTTCTCTGCTCCTGAGCATGAAGGCGGCGGCGGCGGCAGCCAGTTCGTGTCTGCCAACTGGGGCACCAGCAATGACCGCGGCTTCATGGGCTTCGGTGCAGAATGGTCCAAGCAAAACAATCTCGCTCTGCGCGACCGTCCAGATGTGTTCGGCGATTGCCCAACCGACTATGAGGTCACCAGCACAGGCGAAATCCGTACGACGGACATCAGTTCCTCCACGAATTTTGGACAGGGTTTGACCACACAGCCTTGCTCGCTCGCATTCGGCATCAACCGTATCTGGATTGACCCGATTGAAGGAGAAGATCGCAACTTCGGGTCTGTCTATTACACGCCAGGAACAACTAATGTCGGCATTCCGAACTACTCGGATACCAACGTTCTTGGCTTCAATGATTTGACGGATGCAAACGGCAATCTTGCTGTCGATTTCCTCGCACCGTTTTATCAAAACAACGGAAACCCACAGGAGCGACTGGCGGACGTCCAAGCGCGCCTCGAAACCTTCTCTGCATTTACCTATGGTGAATACGGGCTTGGCGACGACCTGAATACCACGGCCTTCTTCGAAGCCATGTACTCAAACCGTCAGTTCCGTCAGCGCCAGGAAGGCACCGTCGCTTTCCGTGTTGGTGTGCCTGCGGACAACCCGTTCAACCCTTGTAATCCAGGTGGTGTGCGCGGCGTGGACTGTGGTGAAGCTGCATTCAATTTGCCAGTCGGTGTTTTCGGTGCTCCGATCAGCTTCTTTATACCGTTCAACGATCCACAGATCGTCGGTGCACGGGCAATTCGAAATGAAGCTCGCTTGAACCTTCGGGAAGAAGATCAGTACGCAACTGCAGAAGTGTCTCAGTTCCGTATGGTTGCTGGCCTGAAAGGTGATCTCGCTCTGGAAGGCTTCGGTCTGAACAACTGGACATGGGAAGCTTCAGCTAGCTATGACCGTTCCAGCGGTCAGTCCCGCTCAACGCGCCTTTCGGACGACCGTCTGGCTCTGTCTCTGGCGACGACCATCGAAGATCCAAATAACCCAGGCCAGTTCGTCTGTGGGTTTGACGTCGATGGCGATGGTGTCCCGGATCAAGGGGTCCCATTCCCAGGTGGTGGGTTTAACGACGCACCGAACTGTGTGCCAATCGATGCGTTCTCACCAACGCTGTATGGTCTCGGTGGCGGCGATCTAGCAACGGATGCTGAGTATGACTACCTGATCTCCAACCGTACGTTCAATACAATCGTAGAACAAACGGTATTCCAGGGCATCATGACCGGCGATCTGTTCTCGCTTCCAGCTGGAACCGCGGCTGGTGTGTTTGGTGTCGAGTACAGAGAAGACTCTCTGGAATCGCTGCCGGATGACGTTGCGAGACTTGGCCTTAATGTCGGCTTCTTCTCTGACCGTGGCGCAACCGGTTCTCGTGACCTGCTCGAAGCGTTTACAGAAGTTGAAGTTCCGCTTCTGGCTGGCCAGCCTTTGGCCGAAGAGCTCACCGTGAACCTGTCTGGTCGCTGGACAGAGGAATCAACTTTTGGATCTGCGTGGACCTATGCGGTCGCTGCGAGCTATCGACCTGTCAATTACCTGACATTCCGTGGTTCGTTTGGTACTTCATTCCGTGCGCCAAACCTTCGTGAGCAGTTCATTCAAGGTCAGTCTGGCTTCCTGGCTGTGACCGACCCCTGCTTGACATCGGAGTTCTACTTCGTCGATGCGGATGGCGATCCAACCACACCAGGCGACGTTTATGATCGTACGCTCGACCCACGCTCCGACGTGACACTGCAGAACTGTGTAAATGCCGGTGTCGATCCAACCAACCTGGGCCTGCGAACCTCTCCTACGACTGCGGAAGTGTTTACTTTCCGAGGCAGCACACTGCAGGAAGAGACGTCCGAGTCGGCAACGTTCGGTGTCGTGTTTGAGCAACCATTCTTTGATGCGTTCGATCTGACCACATCTGTCACTTACTATGACATCGAGATTGAAGACACGATTATTGAGCAAGGTGCGAACGCGGTTGTCAGCGATTGCTTCGTCGACCGTCCGAGCGCTCAGTCCGCTCTGTGTGGCCTGATCCGCCGGAACTCTACAACTGGCTTCATTCAGGAAGTAGACACACCGTTCATCAACCAGGATGCAGAGATCGCACGTGGTATCGACTTTGGCATGCTGTATGAGCAAGAGTTCAACATCGGAGCTCAAGAGCTGAACGTAGGTCTTGACGTTGATGTGAACTACACGCTCGAGCGGACTTCGATCCAACGCGCACCTGGTGCGGCACCCGTGGAGTTTGAATTGGAAGGTACGATCTACGATCCTGAGTGGCAGGGCGTTGCCCGCGCATTCGCGGATTATGGCGACTTCCGCTTCACCTGGAACACATCTTGGACAGGCGCACAGCAAGCTCTTAACAGCGATGCCCTGGGCAATGGTGACACATGTCTAGGTGCTGCTAACGGCGACGTAGACTGTCGTGACGTTGACTACTTCGACGACTATTTCCTGCACAGCGCTTCGGTTCGCTATAGTCAGGACTCGTGGACGGCCATCGTAGGCGTCAACAACGTGTTGGACGAAAAGCCACAGCGAGCAGATCCAGGCGAATTCTTCGAAGTTCCTGGAACGAACATCCCATTCGGACAGGACTTTATCGGTCGCCGCATCTTTGTGAACGTGCGCAAGTCGTTCTAAGTTCACAATAATATGACTGCTGGGGGCGGCGGTTGTGTGGTTCAATTATTGACACCACCGACCGCCGCCTCTTTTATTTGTTTCATTCCCAACGAATGGAGGTTCCGCAATCATGCGTCCGCATTTCAAAACCTTTTTGAAGTCTCTGATTGCTATTGGTTTCATGAATTCCGTGGCGGTTTCGCTTCCCGCGAGCGCTCAAACCGAGGACGCAAAGCCCGTCCCTATTGACTACTTTGCCGTTCTGCCAACGATGACAAACGTGCAGATTTCGCCCGACGGCAAGTATCTCGCTTACCGTTTCATTCCCGCGAAAAACGCCAACGCTGTGATTCAGGTCCTTAAAGTAGACGATATGTCAGCAGCGCCATTCACGGCCGGCTCGTCCAAGATGGATATTCAGAGCTTTCAGTGGATTGGAAATGACTCAATGTGGGTCAATTTCCGCCAGCAGGTTCGAGAAGACATTATCGACACCAATGTGGGCGTTTATGAGAATCGGTCCGCGACCCTTGCTCAAGACGGTGATGACTGGACGTTCAAACAGTTTCGTTACACCGATCTGAGCCTGGAAGCGCGCCTCCTGAAAGCCGAACCGAACCGCGTAATTGTCTCCACCGGGAAGGTGCGCGGTGGCCTGTCCGAGGGGCAAGCTGTAACTGAGGCGCTGACTCCCGATTACTATTACATGGACACCAAAACCCATCGCCTGAAACTGAAGGCGAAAGCGGGCAGTCGAATTGGCAACTTCACGCTGGACCGTGATGGCGATATTCGCGCCGGGTCTGAATTTGATCCAAGCAGCCGCGAAGTGATTTTCTATGTCCGCGACAAAGGCAGCGACGAGTGGAGAAAAGTCGCAAGCTGGCCTGCACTCGATGACGCATGGAGCATTACGCCCATCGCTGACGATCCGCTCGACATCAACAAGTTCTTTGTCCTCTCCAATCAAGGGCACAACACGACGGGTGTTTATTTGATGGACCTGAAAACCGGCGAGTTGGTCGAAGAGATCTATCGCCGGGAAGATGGCGACATCGCGGGTGGCTGGTTCTCCAGCGACCCGAATAAGCCGGGTCACGTTGCAGGCTTCGTCTATTATGAGGAGGGCGAGCGGAAGATCGCGTGG
>JANSXJ010000013.1 GCA_024743015.1 Hyphomonas sp.
CGGTGAGCGCAACGACCAGAGCGAGCGCAATCAGCGCCTCCAGCTCGCCTGAACCGATCCAGCCCAGAAACTCTGTCGCAGCCTCGGTCGCATCAGCGGCGGTCTCGGTAAGCGCCTCGATCGGGTCAGAATTTGGCGTCGGGTCTTCATTCGGTGCATTGTCCTGCAACCGCGGCGAGATTCCGATCTGAATCCACTCTCCGAAACGCATGTTCGGTCCTCTTACTCACCCAGGAGGTCGAACCCTTTTTGGATAATCCGCCGGGTTTCACTCCACAATTCCAGCGATCCTAGCTCAGATTGGTGAAAAAACCGTGCCTCTGCCGCGTCATCGCCCGCAACCGGCTCACCCGAGATCCATTTGGCTGCGTAGTCGATCAGCACATAATGGCGTGTCACCAAGTCGCCAGACCGATTGTGAAACACAGCGTCTACCACATCAAGCAAACCTACAAGGGCGGCGGCGACGGAGGTTTCTTCCTGCAGCTCACGCAAGGCCGCCGCTTTCGCGGGCTCACCCGGTTCGATACGCCCGCCCGGAATGGACCATTCGCCTCGTTTGGGGGGTGTTCCGCGCCGGATCAGCAACACTTCCTCCCCGCGTATGCAAACAATCCCGACGGCGGGAGTGGGGCGTAAATCATCAACGGGGACGGGATTCGACGGCATGGCAGGCAGTTTGCACAGTTTGCCCCCAAGACCACGTAAAATTTCTGTGCCAAAGCAGCCGCTAAACTCAGAGTATCCTCCATGCCAAAGCACAAATCCCATTCGATCAGCCTCGCCCTTCAGGGCGGCGGCGCGCATGGTGCGTTCACCTGGGGTGTCCTCGAGCGCCTGGCTGATGAACCGGGATTGGACATCAAGGCAATAACGGCGACATCGGCTGGCGCGACCAATGCGGCTGCGTTCGCGGCTGGGTATGCGCGCGACGGAGCCGAGGGCGCTAAAGCCAACCTGGAGAAGCTGTGGCGGACGATTTCGGCCAAGGGAGCGCCATTCACGGCATTTTCCTGGTCCCAGTCGCCGCTGACCGCCATGCCATTCTCTCCGGTCCAAATGGGACTTGCGCTGACCAGCATTGCGAGCCCTTACGAGTTCAACCCATTTGACTTCAACACTTTGCGCGATGCGCTGGACGAAACCGTGGATTTCGAAGCCGCGAGGACTTCCCCCATCGACCTGTTTCTATCCGCCACCAATGTCGAATCCGGCCGAGTGAAAGTCTTCTCTGGCGACGAAGTTTCGCGCGATGCCGTTCTCGCCTCGGCTTGCTTGCCGCAGATCTTCCGAGCAGTTGAGATTGACGGCGACGCCTATTGGGATGGTGGCTATATGGGCAATCCCAGCCTGTTTCCCTTGATCTATGCCGACGCGCCGCGCGATGTCCTGATGGTTCTGCTGAACCCGATATCCCGCCTTGGCGTACCGCGACGGGTGCCTCAGATCATGGATCGCCTGAACGAGATCAGCTTCAACGCCTCCCTGATCGGCGAACTGCGGGCGATCGCTTTTGTACAGAAGCTGCTGGATGAGGGCATGTTGAAAGAGCCGCTGATCAACAAGTATCGGCGATTGAACATCCATGCGATCCGCGGCGGGCAGGTCCTCCGGGATCTCTCACTACAAACCAAGTATGATACCAGTTGGACCTTCCTCACCGGCCTTCGAGACCAAGGCCGCACCGAAGCGGATAGTTGGCTCAGCGCGTGCGCGCACCAGATCGGCACGGGTGAGTCGAGCATTGATCTCCGGCAGGAGTTTCTCGAAGACTAGGCGAGTTTGAGGAACCAGAACTTCGCCGCGCCGCTCACTCGCTCAGCAACCAGCTCCCACGCCTCAAGTCCTGGTGTTTCATCAATAGCTGTCTCGACCACAACCAACGCGTCTGAAGCGAGCCAATCGCCTTCAAGCAGACTTTTGAGACAAGGCTCGACCAGGCCTTTCTTGTAGGGTGGGTCGAGGAACGCGATATCAAACCTGGCGTCCAGTGCAGCCGGCATATCACCGAGTTTGGCGGCGCTGCGTCGTTGGACTTTCGCTGAGTCTTCAACACCAAGAACGGCGAGATTCTTCCGCAGCACGGTCAGAGCCACATTCGCGTTGTCGACGAATACGCAAAAACTCGCGCCCCGCGACAGCGCCTCCAATCCGAGCGCGCCGGATCCCGCAAACAAGTCCAGAACACGGGCACCGTCGAGCGGCGGTGTCCACTCGGCATGGGCGATCATGTTGAACAGGCTTTCGCGGGCACGGTCCGATGTCGGCCGGGTGGCGTCCGTTTTCGGTGCCTGGATAGGCCGCCCCTTGAACTGTCCTGCAACGATCCGCATGGCTTGCCTTTAGGTCGCGACGGCGCAATGGGGAAGAGATGAGAGACACAATTGATCCGATGAAACGCGCGCTGGCGCTCGCGCAGCACGCCGCTGACATGGGCGAGGTGCCCGTCGGCGCAGTGATTGTTGACCCCGCGAGCGGCGCAATCGTTTCCGAGGGACACAATCGGCCAATCGCCGACCATGACCCGACGGCCCATGCCGAGATCATGGCGTTACGGGCAGCCGCTCAGACGATCGGCAACTATCGGCTGCCCGGCCTGCACCTTTATGTGACGCTGGAACCCTGCGCGATGTGCGCTGGCGCGATCAGCTTTGCGCGGATTGAGAAACTGGTCTTCGCCGCTGATGACCCGAAAGGTGGCGCCATCGTGCATGGCCCGAAATTCTTCGAACAGCCAACCTGTCACTGGCGCACCGAGGTCGAGCAGGATAGAGAAAACGCAGAGATCGCAGGCGACCTTCTGTCGGATTTTTTCCGAAAACGACGGAAACAGACGACCAATCAAGTTACAGCACCTGACGTGGAGTGAAGCTTGCGTCCCGCCGGGACAAGCGGCGTAACGACAGGGAAGTATTCTCACGGAGGACCCTGATGAGCGCTCCAGCGACAATTGAAATCAAAGACGATATTGCCATCCTGACAATGGATGATGGCAAGGCCAACGCGATTAATCCCCCGATGCTCGAAGCCTTGAATGCCTGCCTTGATCAGGCCGAGAAAGACGCGAAAGTTCTGATCATCACAGGGCGCGAAGGTCGGTTTTCCGGCGGGTTTGACCTGAAACTCATGATGAGCCTGCCTGGGACAGAGGTGAAAGCCCTCGTTGATGGCGGCGGCAAGCTCGCTCATCGACTTTACGGTTTCCCGATGCCGGTCATTTCGGCCTGCAATGGTCATGGCGTCGCGATGGGATCATTCATCCTGCTGTCGAGCGATGTCCGTATCGGAACCGCGGGCGCCTTCAAAATCGGCGCGAACGAAACGCAGATCAACATGGTCCTGCCGATCTTCGCATCGGAGTTGGTAAAAGCCCGCGTCGATCAGGCCTACCTGACCCGGTCCATGGTGTTCGGCGAGCTGTTTGATCCAGAAACGGCTGTCAAAGTCGGCTATCTCGATCAGGTCGTGGGGGCTGCTGATTTGATGGCAACCGCGAAAGCTCATGCCGAAGCGCTGAAGCCGCTGAGTGGCTCGTCGCTCACGGGAAACAAGCGCTTGCTGCGAGAGACCACACTCGCCACAATCGGCGCGTCGCTTCCGGACTAGTAGAGCCCCGCCGCCCGCATTAAAAGCACCACGCCGATCGCGGTGACCAGGCCTTTCATCCACTTTCGAAAGCCTTGATCATTCATGCGCTCCAGCACCTGCTTGCCGAGCGTTGTGCCGAGCATGGAGAGCGGGATGGCCGCGGCAATCAACCACCAGGGCGGCAGCGCGCCCCAACCCGCCGCGGTCACAACAGGAACGCTCCAGAACCCGATCTTGATCAGATGGCTGAGCGCCTGGGTGACAGATTTCGTCGCGACGATCTGCTGGCGCGTCATCTCTGCGCGAACGAAAAACAGATCCAGCAGCGGCCCCGCAACACCTGCAAGTGTATTCAGCCCCTGAACCGCGAACCCGGCAAAGATCGCATGCTCCCGCTTCTTAATGTCGAGATGCAGCCTTTCTTTGGGAAGCCAGACCAGCATAGGCGTTAGTCCGAGAAGCAAATAAAGCGCGCGCTTGTCTGGGGTCCAGCTAACGAAGAAAAGGGCGGCAATGCCTGCAGCTGCGCCGATACAATATAGGCTGAACACGCGCCAATCGATCGATTCGCGTAACAGATAGGCGCGATATCCATTGGCGAACATCTGGATCGCGCCATGGATAATCATCGCCATGGCAACGCTGACCAGAGCGACGAGCACCGCCATCAGGATAATGCCACCTGCCATTCCGAAGATTCCGGAGATAAACGACGTCACCAAGGTGGTCGCGAGGATGATTACGGCCGCAATTGCGCTCATGCGCGTCCTGTTGCGCTGAGTCTCCCGGCAAGACAAACCACCCTAGGACATTCCCGGAGTGACCGTTCGCCTCACTTTGCCGCCCCTTACCCCGCGGGATGGTTTTACAAGTTTACGTGCGCGTCATACGTTGGGAACAGCTCATCTATGAAAACGAGGAAAAGCACTATGGCTTATACCGACGCTGGTAGCAGCGAAATGAATGACGACCTTTTTGATCTGCGCATGTCGGACGATGCGCGTCCGCTTTACGATCATGTGAAGAAATTTATCGCCGAAGTGGTCGACCCCATGTCGGTGAAGTTCCATGAGCTGGGAAAAGAAAAAGCCGACATCTGGTCCTATGCACCCGGGCAACTCGAAGTCCTGGAGGAAGCCAAGGACGAAGCCAAGAAGCAGGGGCTGTGGAATTTCTTCCTGCCGGACGCCGAAACCGGCGAAGGTCTTAAGAATCTCGACTATGCCTATATCGCAGCAGAACTCGGCAAGAACTCGCTGGCCTCCGAGACGATGAACTGTTCGGCGCCGGACACAGGAAACATGGAAGTCCTGGAGCGGGTCGGTACACCTGAACAGAAAGAGCAATGGCTGAAGCCGCTGCTGGAAGGCAAGATCCGCTCGGCCTTTGCGATGACCGAACCGGCGCTGCCATCGTCGGATGCGAAAAACATCTCAACCCGCGCCGTGCTGGAAGGCGACGAGTGGGTGATCAATGGTGAGAAATTCTATATTTCCGGCGCCGGCGACCCGCGTTGTAAAATCATGATCACAATGGTCAAAACCAGCCCCGATGCCGAGCCGCACAAGCAGCAATCGCAAATCCTGGTTCCAACAGATACGCCCGGCGTAAAGATTCTGGATGGGATGCAAGTGTTCGGCGACTATGACGCCCCACACGGTCACATGCACATCGTCTTCGACAATGTTCGGGTGCCCAAGGAAAACATGCTGCTCGGCGAAGGCCGCGGCTTTGAGATTTCGCAACTTCGCCTCGGACCGGGCCGCATCCACCACTGCATGCGCTCCATCGGTGCTGCAGAACGCGCGCTGGACATGATGGTGGTCCGCGGCATGGGCCGTCAGGCCTTCGGACGCGACTTGATCAAGCTTGGCGGAAACATCGAGAAAGTCTCACGCGCCCGGATCGATATTGAGTCCATGCGCATGATGGTTCTTAAAGCGGCGAAAGCGATGGACGTACTCGGCAACAAGGAAGCGCGCGTCTGGATCTCCATGGTCAAAGCCATGGTGCCTGAAAAAGTCTGCCGCATCATCGATGAAGCCATCCAGATCCATGGCGCTGCCGGGGTCTCGCAATGGACGCCGCTTGCGCGTCTCTATGCCAATCAGCGCACCCTGCGCCTGGCGGATGGACCTGACGAGGTTCACCATATGGTGGTTGGCCGAGCTGAAACCCGCAAATATACGGGCGAGGAAGAAGATCCAGCACTGGCCTCTGTCTGGCGCAAATAGACCTGAATTATCTTTAAGATTAAACGGCGCGGCACTGGGTGTCGCGCTGTTTTCTTTTCTTGTACACAATCATCGTCTGCGTATTGGCACTTAATACTTGGGGACACCGATGGGAGTCCTCATGAATGCTCAAACAATCGCCCTAATGCTTAGCTTGGCTTGTTGGCTCGCAAGCCCGCTCACGCTGGCCGCGCACGGACAAATCTCCGGCACTGTCTCGAAAGACGGAACGGTCACGCAAAACAATCATAGAGCTTCGAGCCATCAGCCGGATCTTGAAGCCGCCGCCGACGACGCACTGGAACACGGTGAATACCGGAAAGCTTTCTCGCTCTTCACTCAATTATGTTTCGCGGATTCAATGTCAGCCTGCCTGCAAGATGCCAATCTGCTCGATCTGAACGCTGATCTTGATCCCGACCCGTTCGCCGCGATCCCGCTTTACACGCGCGCCTGCGACCTTGGTCAGGACAGTGCGTGCATTGAGGTAAAATCCGCGTTCGCAGGAGCTGAATCCCAGTGCGAGAAGGGTGATGCCGAAGCCTGCATGGCCAGTGCGTTTCTCCAGCTCCACAATCTGACCGAAATACCTTATGCGCCGATCGCCGCAGCCCAACGTTTCGCTGAGGCTTGTCGCCTGGACCACGGCCCCGCCTGCACCGAACTTGGTCATCTGTACGCCACAGGGCTTGGCGTCGGAAAGGATCTTGACCGCGCTGACGCATCGTTTGCGAAAGCCTGCTCACCGAACAATGCTGACGACTGCGTCAGGATCGGCGATTTCTATCTCCATGGGCGACCCGTCAATATGGATTTCGACCGCGCTGCGGATTATTATGAAGCCGGTTGTACATTTGGCGACACGTTCAGTTGTCAGAAAATCGGCTACGCCTATTTGACCAGCCCTTTTGTAAACCCGGATATGGAACCGGCGCGGGTGTTCCTGCGACGCGCATGTGATGCCGGTCTGGTGTCGACGTGCAACGACATCCCAACTGAAGGCTGAGGCCCCGGGCTTATAACCAAAATGGGATGCACCAAGAAGGTGCATCCCAAGTAGGTGGCAGGGTTCGAGGGGCGGATAAACCCTTGCCTTGAGCTTGTCCGGCAAGTCATGGAGCAACCAACCGAACAATTATCAACCTAAAGGGGAAAACATAATGAGGCATTAATACTTTAAGTTATTTTCTCACGAACTCAAGTATTATAATCTCGAATACTTATACATCTGTCACCTAACACTCGATTACTTTGTCCTGGAGAGTATCTCTTCATCGAGTAATGTCACGCGCCCGCGGCCAAGCTTGATCGCGCCGGCGTCCTGCAGGATCTGCAAGTTCACATTCACTTTCTCGCGCGTCGCCGTCAGGCGGTTTGCAAGATCTGCCTGGGTCGTTCTCAATTCTGGCCCATGCGCCCGGAAGAGTTCAATGAGCAGATCTGCCAGTCGTCGCTTGAGCGGCAAAAACATGATCGCCTCGATCTGATCGTCCGCGCGTCTCAGTCTCTGGACCAGGTCGAGGATTACTTCGTTCGCAAATTCCGGACTATCCTGCAGCAAGGCCTGAAACCGCGACTTGTGAATGAGAAGGAGGCTGGTCGGTTCCAGTGTTCGGATGTTGGCACTCCGGTCGCGCCCATCCAAGACCGCCATTTCACCGAAAACTTCGCCAACATGGAGGGTGCTGATCGATAGCGATCGGCCATGACTCGACATGGATTCCACCGCGACGCTGCCCTCAAGGATCAGATAGACGTTCTCGGCCGAGTCACCTCGATAGATGACAATCGAGTCCGCCCCGGAAGTCATGACAGCCGAACCATGAGCGAGCCCGTCGCGAACGTGCTTTGGCAAAACTCTGAACAGACGCGCTTCTTTCAAGCGCGCGGCAATTTCTGAAGTGTTCATCCCTATGCTCTCGGATCCGACCATTCCCGTGCAACGCCCTGACCGCCGCGACGTGTCAGCCAGAACATGCCCAGCAGATCGAAAACACCCGCGCCCAAACGCCCGAGAAAACCGTATTTGGACTGTCCATGCCAGCGCGCCCGGTCATTCACCAGCTCCTCGCGCACGTCCCAGCCCGCGCGTTTGATTAGGGCCGGCAGAAAACGATGCATGGAGGCGAAATAGGGCAGCTCACGAAACGCTTCGGTCCGGATCAGCTTCCAGCCACAGCCCGTATCGGTGGCATCATCGCGAAGCATGAAGCGTCGGACCCCGTTCGCGACGCGCGATTGCAGCCACTTGAAACCGCTATCATTCCGGCTGTTGCGCTTGCCGGCAATGATTCCAAGCTTGCCAGTCCGTTGCCCCGCTATCTGCGATTTCCACAGCCGTGCCGTGTCGTTGATGTCATTCTGGCCATCGCCATCAATAAGCTGCGTCCAGCCCCCGCGAACAGCCTTGAGCCCGGTAAACAGGGCAGCAGATTTTCCAGCCCGGCGCACATGTGTGAAGACATTGACCGTGTCCGGCCATTTCTCCGCCGCCTCGGCCAGTTCAGCTTCGGTCGTATCGCCTGAACAATCATTGACGCAAACCACTTCGAACGCGATCCCGTCCAGCGCTTCATGCACTTCCTCAAGCAAGGGAATGATATTGCCCGCTTCATTGTAAAACGGGATCAGGACGCTGAGCTCAGGCTCGGTCATTTTTCTTCCTCGATCCTCGCCGCGAGGGATTCAATTTGCGCCGCAGCATTGTTCAGCGCCCGCGCCGCCCGCTCGATATCCGGTCCGGCGGCCGCCGCTTGTGCCTGATGCGCGGCGTCCAGCTCGTCCAGCAAAGCCAATCCTGCAATCAAGAGCAGCCGGTCATCACCAATATTGCCAACCGCCTTTGAGATGTCTTCGATACGGGCATCCAGTTGCCGCGACAGTGCGATCAGGCGGGCTTCCTGTCCCGGGGCGCAAGCGACGGAGTAGGAGCGACCCTTGATCTTGATATCCGCCTTGGCCATTAGCTCCGCCCTTCCCGGCCGAGCGCGGCGCGCACTTCTGCAATCGCGGACCCCAGCGCTTCAGACGCTTCGTCGGCGAGCGCCTGCAATTCCTTCTCGCGCGCAAGCGATTCGTCCAGCTGTTCGGCAAGTCGAGCCCGGTCGTCCATCATGGCGCTGAGCTCCTGACGCAACAGCACAGGGTCTCCGGACCGTTCGAACAATCCTTCAACCGCCCCCTCGAGCCGTCGCGTTGCCTTCTCCAGACGAGAGGCGGCTGCTTCAATCACACTCATGCTACCCGGTTAGCAGTTATTTCACTGAAAACTCAATAGCCGCGGCGCGACAGTCTTGACAGCGCTGGGCACGATCTGCATTGCCGGGTTAACCAAAACAGGGGTTGAGGAATGACAGTTTCTGCACGGGATATGGCCAACGCGATCCGCGCGCTTTCTATGGATGCGGTCGAAGCCGCGAAGTCAGGGCATGTCGGATTACCGCTCGGAATGGCGGACGCTGCGACAGTGCTGTTCAGCAAATTCATGAAGCACAACCCTGCGGATCCCGATTGGGCGGACCGTGATCGGTTCGTCCTCTCTGCCGGGCATGGGTCTATGCTGGTCTACTCCCTGCTTCACCTGACAGGTTATGAGAGCGTCAGCCGCGACGATATTCGAAATTTTCGTCAACTTGGTCGTCCAACGGCGGGGCATCCGGAAAACTTCCTTACCAAAGGCGTCGAAACCACAACTGGTCCGCTCGGCCAGGGCATAACGACGGCGGTTGGTATGGCCATCGCCGAGCGTCATCTCAACGCCCGGTTCGGAGATGAACTGGTCAATCACAAGACCTATGTCATCGCCGGCGATGGCTGCCTGATGGAAGGCATCAGCCAGGAAGCGATCACACTTGCGGGGCACTTGAAGCTCTCCAACCTGATCGTCCTGTTCGACGATAATGCCGTGACCATTGATGGCGGCACCGAGATGGCGGACAGCACCGATCAGTGTATGCGCTTTGAAGCCTCAGGCTGGGTCACAAGGAAAGTCGATGGCCATGACGTGGCCGATGTCGAAGCCGCGCTTGCCTGGGCGCAGGATCAGGACAAGCCCGTCATGTTGGCGGTGAAGACAATCATTGGTTATGGGGCCAAGCGCGCCGGCACCGGCCCGGCGCATGGCGGGCCCTATGGTGAAGAAGAAGTCGCTACGGTCCGCGAGGCGATTGGCTGGCCGCATGCCCCGTTTGAGGTGCCCGCAGAGATCGAGGCGGCCTGGCTCGAGGCTGGCAAGCGCGCGCATGCGGAGCACCTGGCCTGGAAGAACCGCCTCGACAATCACCCTGACAAGACCACATTCGAAGCCGCCATGGCTGGCGCATTGCCGGAAAACCTTGCCGATATTGTCATTGCGCACAAAAAATCCGTCGTCGAGGGTGGCAAGGACGATGCGACTCGCAAATGGTCGGGCGCAGTGCTCGAACCTCTGACCGAAGCCATCCCGGAAATGATTGGCGGGTCAGCCGATCTCACCGGCTCGAACAATACCAAGACTCGTCACACAGACGTGCTCAGTCCCGACAATTGGGGCGGTCGTTATGTCCATTATGGTATTCGTGAGCATGCCATGGCGGCGGCGATGAATGGCATGGCGCTGCATGGCGGGGTGATTCCCTATTCGGGGACCTTCCTGGTTTTTGCCGACTATTCCCGCGCCGCGATCCGCCTTGGCGCGCTGATGGGCGAGCGGGTGATTCATGTCATGACGCATGACAGTATCGGTCTCGGCGAAGACGGCCCCACACACCAGCCGGTCGAACATGTCGCGTCCTTGAGAGCGATGCCGAACATGACCGTGTTCCGCCCGTGCGACGGGGTTGAGGCAGCCGAATGCTGGGAACTCGCTTTGCGTAACGACACTGGCCCAAGCACGCTGGCGCTGACCCGCCAGAAAGTGAAATCGGTCCGCACCGCGCACACCGATGACAATCTTTCTGCCAAGGGCGCATATGTGCTCTCCGACGCGGATGGTGCACAAGCCGTTCTGATCGCCACCGGCTCAGAAGTCGAAATCGCCATGGCTGCACAAGCGGCGCTCGCCGATAAGGGCGTGCCGGTGCGCGTCGTTTCCATGCCGAGCATGGACTTGTTCGAGCAGCAAAGCGTCGCGTATCAAGCCGAAACGCTCGGAGGAGACTTGCCGAAGGTCGCCGTTGAGGCAGGGGTGCGCTTCGGGTGGGATCGCTGGATTGGCCATGATGGCGGCTTTGTAGGCATGTCCTCGTTCGGGGCATCGGCGCCTTATCAGGATCTTTATCAGCACTTTGGTATTACGGCTGAGGCGGTTGTCGCAGCCGTTGAGGCTCAGATTTAGCTTAACGCGACTTCGGCATCGGCAAGAGACGCCCATGCAAAACGCAAGGGCTCACAGCCCGTTCTGAGACCTGAACCTGCACGTCCGGATCGGCGAGATAGGCGGCTAGACCCGCCTGCGCCGCGCCATCAAAATCGACACTCGCAAGGCGAGGATCGAGCCGTCCGAGCGAACGACGATCATAGCAGCGATTAAGCTCTATGTAGCGCCCATCTTCATCGCCGCCCTGGCTGATTTGTCGGAGAGCCAATTGGAAAGGACTCCTGGAGAAGCTTATGGTCGCGGGCCAACCGGGGCCCGTCGGCACGCCGACCCAGGCCGCTCGCGGCCCGACATCGCCGGCGGCTGCCGCAAAATGAACCTGGTAAACCGTGCCATTGTCGAGCGCGACTCTCGATATCGAGACCATGGGGTGACGATCAAGCCGATTGTACCAGGTTGTGATCAGCTGGTCCCGCAGGCGCCAGGCCGCGACATCCTCATCAACCGCCAGATGCGCAGCGATGGCGTAGAAATTGGACAGAGTGTCTCGCATCGGCCCTGCATTGCGAAAATGACGAACCGCACCGCTCGCATCTCCCATATCTGCCGCTGCAATCCCGGCCACTCGGCTCGCTGAAGAAAATTCCGGGCGATCCGGGCAGGCTTTGAGGAAGGACTCTGTTGCAAAACGGATAAACTCCGGTGTCAGCTCGACGTCTGAATTTGTGATTGCGACCTGCCAACGCGTCGCATCCTGCAAAGAGCAAGTTTGGGCCTCGGCCCTCGAGAGAGCTTCCATCCCAACAAATGTCGTAACGGCTGCAGCGATAGCGGCGCCAAAATATCGGCGAACGCGCTTGGTAAACAGAGTCTTAACGGTCATGGATTGCTTTTCTGCAAAGCCGATGCCGTTTACCCTGATACGAGTCTTTCGATGGTCCAGAACAGTCCAGTGGCGCCGATCAAACCGCTCGCTGGCCAGACCAGAGCGTGTCGATACGACTGATCAGAAATCAGCCTTCGAATGGGGAGACACAGGACAAAAGCGGCAAGGACAACAGAGAGCTGCCCAATCTCGACGCCCACATTGAACCCGATCAAAGCACTCCAGAATTGACCGTCCGGCAGCCCGAGCGAGCCGAAAAATCCAGCGAAACCCATTCCGTGGATCAGACCGAACCCGAACACGATGAATGGTCGCCAGCGCGTCATGTCCTTAAACACCACATTCTCAATCGCGACGAAGGCAATGGTCGCGGCAATAAGCGGCTCGACAATGCTGGCAGGCGGCGAAAGAACGCCGGACGCGACCAGAGCCAGCGTCGCTGTGTGCGCGACCGTGAAAGCAGAAATCTGGATCAGCAGCGGCTTCAACCGGGTTGTAGAGAAGAACAGCGCCAGCACGAAGAGAATGTGATCCAAACCGCCGGGCAGGATGTGCTGGACGCCGATTTTGACATACAGCGCGAACGTCTCGTGAGCCGGGCGTTCGAAATCGATCACGTCCGTCTCGGTAAACCCCTGACTTTGCGGGCCAGCATCTTTTGACCGGTCCAGGTCCTGCAGCGCCCGGCAAAGCGCCGGATCCAGTCCTCCATCGCCGGTGCAGAATTCATCCTCCGGGTGTGCGCTGGCGCTCGGTGCGCCAACCACCAGGCTCAGCGCAAGGCAGACACAGATCAGGCGAAACCAGCGGACCACACTCAATGATCGTGCCCCGCATGGCTATCATCATGCGCGTGGCCGAGATGATCGTGATCGTGTCCAGGGATCGGCGCAATCAGCAACACCACGGCAATGACGACGCCTGCGGTCAGGGAGGCTAGTCCACGCGCCGGCGCAACTTCCTTCAGCGGTGCCATTAACGGTCCCGTCGCAACAAAGAGGAGCAAGCCCGCCGACACGGCAAAGAGCGCACCCAGGGTCTCCTCGCCCAGTCCAAACATGAATGGGCCCGAGACCAGGACTCCCAGCGGCGTTGTTGCGGCGGCAGCAAGGAAGGCCCAAAAAAAGGCTGATCGATTGGAAACGCCATGCCGCCGCAGGATCGCAAACGCGATCACGCCTTCGGGAAACTCATGCAGAATCAACCCTACCGCTGCAAACACGCCTGCCGAGAAGCTCGCCGCGAAGGTTACCGCGTAAACGATTCCATCGATGAAGGAGTGGCAGGCAATCGCCACGATCGGCGTGATGGCTTCACTTGGCAGAGTCGAATCTTCGCGTTCCGGAAAAACCGATCGGATGACATAATGCATCACCAGACCGCCGAAGAAGCCGAGCGTCAGCCAGATCGGAGCGCCGGCTGAAAGGGCAAAGGCTTCCGGCAAAATATGCAGGAATGCCATCGCCGTCAGCATACCTGCCGCGGCAAGACCGAACAAGTTGGCGTAGCGCAGGCTCCAATCGCTACGGAGCGCGACCGCGATCAATCCGAGCGTTGTGACGAACGCGGCGATCAGACCAAAGAACAGGGGAGCTTGCAGGGCTTCGAACATGAACGCGAATATGCTTGGCGCGCGGCCAGAGTGTCCTATTTAATTTGCAGGAATGTTATAGTATCTCAAATCTCTCCGGGCGAGGTACGCCTCGCATCTCGCCCTGTCAAACGAAAGCTGGAGTCCGATATGTCTCGAACCGTGTTCTTGCTCGCCGCGAGCAGCCTTGTCCTGGCGGCGTGCCAGCCTGCCGAAGATGCCGCCACTGCGCTCGAAGCCGAAACACCACCAGTCGTTGAACAACCGGCAGAGGTGGAAGAGGTTTCGGTTCCCGCTGAGGACACAACGATAGAAACCGCGGAAGTGCAGGAGCCCAACGAAGAGAGCGGTGAGCACGAGGGCGACGACCACGACGATCACGATGAACACGATGATCATGCCGATGACGAGCATGCCGACCATGACGAAGACGAGCATGCGCACGGCGATGAGCACGATCACGACCATGGCGATGCTGGCGGCGAAGCGCATGTGCATGGCCTCTCTGAACTCGCTGCCAGCCTGGACGCATCGACCCTGAGCGTCAGTATCGAAGGTGCTTTGGCAAACTTCGACCTGGACGAGTCTCTGCGGACGCTGGACGATGCCACCCCATACACGGATGGTATCGTTGAGATTATTGGCGGCGACTGCGCGCGCGATCGTGCCGATGCCAGCATCCGTGCGATTGGGGATCACGGCAATCTCATGATCGACCTGACTTATACCTGCGCCGCCCCTGACAGCATTGAAGGTATCGAAGTTACCGGCTTCCAGGGTTTTGCGGGATTTGAGGAAGTGAATGCCGTTTACCTGACTGACGCCGGACAGTCGGCCGAAACCTTGACCGTAGATAACACCCGCCTAGACATCGATTAGATGACTGCTCCAATTGTTCGTATCACTGACCTGCGATTTTCCTGGCCAGGCCAGCCGCCTTTGCTTGAAGTCAGCACGTTCCAGCTGAATGCTGGCGAGCGACTGTTTCTGCGGGGGGCCAGCGGCTCCGGAAAATCGACTCTGCTCGGCTTGATTGCAGGCGTTCTGGAAGCCGACCATGGTGAGATTTCGGTCCTCGACCAGGACATGACCCGCCTCTCGGGCAGCCAGCGCGATCAGGTCCGCGCAGACCATCTCGGCGTGATATTCCAGCTGTTCAATCTGGTTCCGTACTTGTCCGTCGTGCAGAACGTCATCCTGCCTTGCCGCTTCTCCAGACGACGACAGAGCGAAGTCGCTGCTGCGGGCGGAGCGGATCAGGAAGCCAAGCGCTTGTTGGCGCAACTCGGCCTTGATGACCCCGAACTGCTCGCCCGGAAGGTCACTGATCTGTCCGTCGGGCAGCAGCAGCGCGTGGCGGCGGCGCGCGCCTTGATCGGAAATCCCGCGCTGATCATTGCCGATGAACCGACCTCGGCGTTAGACGCAGATACGCGCGACCGTTTTATCGACTTGCTCAGCCGGGAAGCGCAGAAGACCAATGCCGCCTTGCTGTTTGTCAGTCATGATGGCGGGCTCGCATCGCTCTTCGACCGGGCCCTGGATCTGTCTGAGATCAACGCGTCAGCGCAATTGGCAGGAGCGGTCTGATGGGTGTTTCGATTTTTGGCCTGGCGTGGCGCAGCTTGATGAATCGCAAAGTCTCAGCCTTGCTGACAGTCTTCGCAATTGCTCTGTCGGTGGCCTTATTCCTAGGCGTCGAAAAAGCCAGGAATGCTGCTAAATCCGGGTTCGATAACACCATTTCCGGTACCGACCTCATTGTCGGGGCACCATCGGGGCAAGTTAATCTATTGCTCTACTCTGTTTTCAGGTTGGGCAATGCGACCGCAGAGATTTCGTGGGAGGCATTTGAGAATCTTGACGCCCGCGATGATGTCGCGTGGACCGTCCCGATTTCTCTCGGCGACAGCCATCGGGGCTTTCGCGTTCTGGGCACGAATCTGAACTATTTTGAGCACTATAAGTACGGTCAGAAACAAGCGCTGGCCTTCGCTGAAGGGCAGGAGTTTGATGACCTGTTCGACGCCGTTATTGGCGCTGACGTCGCCAGAACGCTTAACTATGATCTCGGAACCCCATTGGTGATCACGCATGGTCTTGGCGCCGGGGGGCTCAGCGACCACGAAAACAGGCCTTTTCGCGTCACCGGCATCCTGCGCCCGACCGGCACCCCGGTGGATCAGACCATCCACATCTCATTGGAAGCGATGACCGCGATTCACGTCGGATGGGAAAGTGGGACGAAGAATCCGCTCGCCGACACCCTGACGGAAGACACGATAAGAAGCTTCGACCTGACACCGCGCACGGTGACGGCAGCTTTTGTCGGATTGGAGAACCGCGCGACAGTGCTGCGAACGCGGCGCGACATTAATACCAATCGATCGGAACCGCTGCTCGCCATCATTCCGGGTCAGGCACTGGCTGAACTCTGGCAGGTAATGAGCACCGCAGAGCGTGTCTTGCTGGCGATTTCGGCCTTCGTCATCGCAGTTGGTCTCGTCTCGATTTTGACGAGCATTCTGACCAGCCTCAATGAACGGCGGCGAGAAATGTCGATCTTGCGCGCAACCGGCGCTCGCCCTGCGCACATCTTCACGCTTCTGATTGCCGAGGCGACATTCCTCGGCTTGATCGGAGCCGTTCTGGGTGCCTTGCTCATTCAGCTCATTTTCGCAATCGCCGCGCCGATCCTGTCCGCGCAGTACGGCGTTGCCCTTATGGGCACCGGGCCCGGCCTGGTCGATATCTATACGATAGGGGCGGTCACATTTGCGGCCCTATTCCTTGGTATCTGGCCCGCAATGACCGCGCTGCGTCGATCACTCGCCGATGGTCTGACTGTGAAAGTCTGATCACAAGCGCGCCATGGGACTAGTCGAAACCGGGTTTCGCACATAGGTAGAAGGCATGATGAAACAGATTTTGATCTCCTCCGCAGCGTTCGTCATTCTGGCCGCATGCGGTGAAGCGGTGACCGCGGATACGCCAGCTCCAGAAGACGCAACTCTGATTGAAGCGCAAGCAGACAATAATGAGCCGCAAGTGGGTGACCGCATCCCCGAGCCAAGCGACAATCTGGATGACAGCAATCGCCTGGCCGCCGCTGGAGCTGCGGCAAATGCCGCTGCTGCACGCGGATATCGCGAGATCGGCTGGGAAGAGCTGATGCCGGAAGGCGAAGAAGAGCGTCTCGCGCAGCTCTATCAGCAGCAAATGGCGATGCTCTATTCCGGCGGTCCGATTGCCGAAGGCTCGGCGGCGGATGCGATGATCCAGATCGGAACATTCAACACGGTCAAGGAGCTCAACGAAACCAAGATTCGTATTCCCGGCTATACCGTTCCATTTGAATATGGCGCGAATGCAGAGATCACCGAATTCCTGCTGGTACCTTATTATGGCGCTTGCCTCCACGCCCCGCCGCCACCGCCGAACCAGACTGTGTTCGCGATGACGGAAGAGCCGATCAAGCTCCGTGATCTGGCCCAGGCCGTCTGGATCGAAGGCACCATGTACACGCAGACGCAAGAGTCCGAGCTCGCCGACGCTGCTTACACGATCCGTGTCGATAAGGTTGAAATCTACGAGTATTAGGCTAGGCAGCCGCGGCTCCCTGCCCCATGGTCGGAATGGGTAAGACGCCCTAGATCAACGCCGAAGTAATCAAAAAAGGCGCACGCTATGGCCTCTGCACTTACCGTCGGTCTCTACATCGCGATCGGAATTCTCGTCATTATCCTCGGCTGGGGACTTGTGAACCTGACCCGCACCGATGACGGACAACGCAGCCGCTCCAATCAGTTGATGCGCATGCGCGTTATTGTTCAGGCCGTGGTGATCGGGATACTCGTTCTGCTCGGGATCGTGGTTGGCTCCATCAAGCTGTTCTGACGCACCATGGTCAAACTCGACAAAATCTACACCAAGGCCGGAGATTCCGGGAAAACCCGGCTTTCAACAGGCGAGCCGGTGGACAAGTGGCACCCGCGCGTCACCGCCTATGGCACCGTCGATGAAACCAATGCCGCGCTTGGTGTGGCCGCTCTTCATGCCGATGGCGAGATGCTGACCGCGATCCGGCGTATCCAGAACGATCTTTTTGACCTCGGCGCCGACCTCGCGACACCTGATCGCGGCAAGAAGCTGGAATGGGAACCGCTGCGGATCGTCGCCGCGCAAGTCACGCGTCTTGAGACCGAGATTGACACTATGAATGAGGCCATTGCGCCTTTGGATAGCTTCATTCTGCCAGGCGGGAGCGCGCTGGCCGCTCAACTCCATGTCGCACGAACACTCTGCCGCCGCGCCGAACGGCAGATTGCAGAGCTTTCGAGCCATGAGGGTGAAATCGTCAGCCCGGAAGCGCTGGCCTATGCGAACCGCCTATCCGACTGGCTGTTCGTGGCCGGGCGCGCCGCAAACAATAATGGCGTCGATGACATCAAGTGGGTTCCCGGCGCCAATCGCTAACCGCTATTGAAGTGACCATAGATGCGTTCCGCGAGCGCAGCAGAAACGCCCTCCACTTCCTTCAAGTCCGCGAGCTTGGCCTGTGACACCCCTTTGGCCGATCCAAAATACTGGAGCAAAGCCTTCTTGCGGGCCGGACCAATTCCGCCAATCTCATCAAGTGGGTTCTTCTTGATATCGGCGCTGCGCTTGGCCCGATGCGCCCCGATCGCCCAACGGTGTGCTTCATCGCGAAGGCGCTGCAAATAGTAAAGAACCGGCGCGTTCTCAGGCAATCGGAACGGCGCGCGCCCGGGTTGGAAGAATTGTTCCCGGCCCGCGTTTCGTTCCACACCTTTGGCGATAGAAACCAGATTTACATCGGAGGGAGAGAGACCCAGTTCACCAATTGCTTCAATCACACTACTTAACTGACCCAGCCCGCCATCGATCAAAACCAGATCCGGCCAGTTCACGCCATTGCCTTCTTCGCGTTCTTTCAATGCGCGAGAGAATCGCCGCCGCATCACTTCGCGCATCATGCCGTAATCGTCGCCAGGTTCGAGGGTTTTGTCCTTGATATTGAACTTCCGGTACTGACCCTTCTCGAACCCGTCGGGTCCCGCAACGACCATACCGCCTACCATATTCGAACCCTGGATATGCGAGTTGTCATAGACCTCGATCCGCTGCGGCGGCGTGTCGAGGTCGAACGCTTTGGCGACTTCCTTCAGCAACCTCGCCTGGCTGGCGCTTTCGGCGAGTTTTCGGTTGAGGGCTTCGGCAGCATTGCGGCTGGCTTGCTCGACCAAAGCCCGCTTTTCACCGCGTTGCGGCGTTCGGATTTCTACTTTCCGGTCGGCTTTGAGCGCCAGAGCATCTGCGATCAACGCGCTATCGGCCGGGTCGACGCTGGTAAAGATCAAACGCGGCGGTGGGCGCTTGTCATAGAACTGAACCAGGAAAGCAGCGAGAATGTCGGCCTCGGTCTCGCCCTTCTCATGCCGCGGGAAGTGAATACTGGCCCCCCAATTCTGACCCGCCCGAATGAAGAAGACCTGGACCGCGGATTGACCGCCCTCGAGGGCGATGGAGAAGATATCCGCCTCCTCGATACCGTCTGGATTTATGTCCTGCTGGGCACGCACATGCGCCAATGCGCGAATTCGATCACGCAGCGCAGCGGCACGTTCAAACTCCATATCCGCAGCTGCCGTCTCCATCTCCGAGGCGAGGGCAGACTGCAAATCGGTTGCTTTCCCGCGCAGGAAATCAGCCGCCTGGTCTGCAAGGGCGCGGTAATCCTCTGCGCTGATCAGGTTCACGCACGGCGCGGAGCAGCGCTTGATCTGATGCAACATGCAAGGCCTTTGGCGGGTCGAATACACGCTGTCCTCGCAAGTCCGCAACAAAAACGCCTTTTGCAGCGTGTCGATCGTCCGCGTGACCGCACCGGCACTGGCGAATGGCCCGAAATAGTCTCCGCGGTCCTGTTTGGAACCGCGATATTTCAGAACCTGAGGCGCGTCATGATCCCGGCGGATCAGGATGTATGGAAACGATTTGTCGTCGCGCAGCAAAATGTTGAAGCGCGGTTTCAGGGATTTGATCAGGCTCGCTTCGAGCAAAAGCGCTTCTGTCTCGCTCTCTGTGACCACAAACTCCATTCTCGCGGTCGCCATGATCATTGCGGCGATGCGCTGGGTATGGCCACCAATGCGCGTATAGGAAGAGACCCTCGCCTTCAGACTCTTCGCCTTGCCGACATAGAGCACCGTTTCGTCTTCGCCGAACATGCGATAAACGCCGGGCTTCGCTGGAAGCCGGGACAAGTTGTCCTTGATGACATCAACGCCGCGTTTGCGCGCGGTGAGTTCCGGAGAATCGGGCATGAGCCCAATTTAGGGGGCAAGCGCCCTAAAGCCTAGAGCTTGAACAGATTGCTATATGCGCCCGGCGAATAATCGAACAGGATATCCGCGCCGTATAGCACCATGCCGAGCAACACCATAGCGCCTACAAACTGACGGCCGATGCTGCCAGGATTGTATTTGCGGCGCGCCCGAGCCACGATCAGGTAGATCAGAAACAAGATAAAGGCACACAGCGCGAACCCACGTTCGACATCCGTCAGATTTACAAAATAAGTGCGCACTTCGCCCACATAGAAGGTCGCTTCGGCAAGAAACCTGTCGAAGGCCTGCTGATATACGTCTGAAGTGACTTCACGAGTGAACCAC
>JANSXJ010000342.1 GCA_024743015.1 Hyphomonas sp.
CTGGATTTCTGATCTGCAATGCAAGATCATCGACGAATGCCTGCAGCTGCATGGCGGCTGGGGCTATATGGATGAGTATCCGATTGGCCAGATGTACCAGGATGCCCGCGTCCAGCGCATCTATGGCGGTGCCAATGAAGTGATGAAAATGCTGATCGCGAGGACGCTTTGAGCACCAGGTTTCCGAC
The DNA here is from genome assembly GCA_024743015.1 of Hyphomonas sp. Classification (GTDB taxonomy): domain Bacteria; phylum Pseudomonadota; class Alphaproteobacteria; order Caulobacterales; family Hyphomonadaceae; genus Henriciella. Next base: position 189 of record JANSXJ010000342.1, read on the forward strand.
TGTCCCGGGCTTGACCCGGGATCTCTCTTATCAGGAGGCCCCGGATCAAGTCCTGGGTGTTCGGGTGACTCATGCCGGATGATTCCCACCTCGTGGCAGAAACCTTTCCCAATCCCGCCGAGAGCTCAAAGTCTCTCGGCTTTGAGCTGATCTCGCTGGATATGAGCAAGATGGAAACGCGCGTGAAGTTTGCCGGCAAGCAGGCCTTCACCAATCCTGCAGGCTATATTCAGGGCGGATACCTTTCTGCCATGCTTGATGATACGATTGGCATGCTGGCGACGATCAAGACCGGGACGCGGGCGTTTCCGTCGACCATCGACCTGCACACAACCTTTTTACGACCTGTGAGGGTGGGCGCGATTGAAGTCGTCGCGCGGCTCCGCAACATTGGTCGACAAGTCATTTTCGCTGAGGCGGACCTATATGACTCTCGCGGCAAGGAAGCTGCGCGGGCCACCGCTTCCCTCGCCATCAACCCCATGAAGGCGCCCGCGAAATAGAGCGTTTAACGAGTTAAAGACAGGAGAGACCTCCCATGACCGAAGCCTATATTTACGATGCCGTCCGCACCCCGCGGGGCAAAGGTAAGAAATCCGGTAGCTTGCACGAAATCACCGCGCTGGAGCTGTCGACACAGACGCTCGAAGCCATTCGCGACCGCAATGATCTCGATACGAAATATGTCGATGATGTCGTTCTTGGATGCGTTTCACCAGTCGGTGAGCAGGGCGGAGACATTGCACGGATCGCCGTGCTGAATGCCGACTATGCCGAGACCACAGCCGGCGTACAGGTCGATCGGTTCTGCGCCTCTGGGCTCGAAGCCTGTAACATGGCTGCAGCAAAGGTCATGACCGGCGAGGCCGACATGGCGATTGGCGGCGGTATTGAAAGCATGAGCCGCGTACCCATGGGCGCCGCAGGCGGTGCCTGGTCGTCTGATCCACAAATCGCGCTGAAATCCTATTTCTCACCGCAAGGTGTCGGGGCCGATACGATTGCCACCAAGTGGGGCTTCTCCCGCGATGATGTCGATGCCTATGCGGTTGAGTCTCAGCGCCGCGCATCGCAGGCCTGGAAGGAAAATCGCTTCTCCAAGTCCATCGTCGCAGTCAAAGACCAGATGGGCGGCATTCGCCTCGATCATGACGAGCACATGCGCCCAGATGCGGATATGCAGAGCCTCGCCGCGCTGAACCCGAGCTTTGCCGGCATGGGCGCAATGGGCTTTGATGAAGTGATCAAGCAACGCTATCCGGAACTGGAAGCAATCAATCACGTGCACCATGCGGGGAATTCTTCCGGCATCGTGGATGGCGCGTCTGCGGTCCTGTTCGGATCGAAGGAGATGGGCGAAAAACTCGGCCTGAAGCCACGCGCCCGCGTCAAGCAAATGGCGTCCATCGGATCTGAGCCGGGCATCATGCTGACGGGCCCAACCGACGTCACCCTGAAAGCCCTGAAGAAGGCTGGCATGGAAGTCGACGATATCGATCTTTACGAGCTGAACGAAGCTTTCGCCTCTGTGCCGATGCTGATGATGCACCTGCTCGGGATTGATCATGACAAGATGAATGTGAATGGCGGCGCGATCGCGATGGGGCACCCGCTCGGCGCAACCGGCGGGATGCTGCTCGGAACCATGGTCGACGAGCTGGAGCGCGCTGACAAGGAAACCGCTTTGGTCACGCTCTGTGTCGGTGCCGGCATGGGCACCGCAACCATCATCGAGCGGGTTTAACAGATACCGACAGTCCCGGACTTGATCCGGGACCTCTACCCATAGGCAGTGCCCTTTGTGGCACGAGACCCCGGATCAAGTCCGGGGCAATCGGAACAAGTAAAATGAACCTCGAAACATTCTCTTTCGATATTGACGGCGACGGCATTGCGCATGCGGTGTTTGATGTGCCCGGACGCAGCATGAACACGCTGACGGGTAAAGCCATCGCAGACATTATCGCGATCACCAATGAAGTCGCGGAGAACGACAAGATCACCGGTCTCGTCATTTCATCCGGCAAGGCTTCCGGCTTCTGTGCCGGGGCAGACCTTGGCGAAATGAACGAAAGCGCTGGCGGCGGCAAACCGGAGACGGAAATGTCAGAAGCCGAGCTGAAAGCCAAGCAGTTTGAGCGCGGCTTTGCCCTCAACAAGACACTTCGTGAGCTTGAGACTTGCGGGAAGCCGGTGGCCGTTGCGCTGAACGGTCTTGCCCTTGGCGGCGGTCTCGAAGTGGCTCTCGCCGGTCATTATCGGGTGGCGGCGAACGACAATCCGCGTATCCAGTTTGGCCTGCCAGAGGCCAAGATCGGTCTTCTGCCCGGCGCGGGTGGTACTCAGCGACTGCCGCGCCTTATCGGGGTTCAGGAAGCCCTGCCAATGATCCTGCAAGGCACCAGCATCAAGGCTGAGAAAGCGCATGCGATGGGCGTTGTAAATGAGCTTGCACCGTCTTCTGACACCGTCGCCAAGTGTAAGGAATGGATCAAAGCCAATCCGAATGCGAAAGCGCCCTGGGATGAAAAAGGTTTCAAAATGCCGGACGGTGTCGTCCACCGTTCGCCCGGCGCTGGACAGGTTGCCACCATGTCGAACGCCATGCTGGCGGCGAAAACCTATGGCAACTACCCAGCCCAGAAGAACATTCTGTCCTGCGTCTATGAAGGCACACAGGTGCCAATTGATGCCGGGCTGCGGATTGAAACGCGCTATTTCATCAACACCCAGCAGCGGCCGGAAGCAAAAGCGATGATCCGCTCGCTCTTCCTGTCCATGCAGGAATTGTCCAAAGGCGGAAATCGTCCAGCCGGATATGACAAGACCGAGTTCAAGAAAGTCGCTGTCATCGGCGCGGGTCTGATGGGTGCCGGCATTGCCTATGTTCAGGCCAAGGCAGGCATTCCAACCGTGTTGGTCGATGTATCGAAAGAGAATGCCGAAAAGGGCAAAGACTATTCTCGCCGTCTGGTCGAGAAGGCCGTGTCTCGCGGCAAGTCGACTCAGGAGAAGGGCGACGCCTTACTCGATTTGATTACCACGACGGACAATTATGATGATGTCAAAGGCGCCGATCTGGTGGTTGAAGCTGTGTTCGAGAATCCCGAGCTGAAGGCCAAGATCACCAAAATGGCCGAAGACGTGATCAGCGCAGATGCCGTGTTCGGGTCGAACACATCAACGCTGCCAATCACCGGTCTGGCGGAAGCGTCTCAGCGTCCGGAGAACTTTATCGGTATCCACTTCTTCTCGCCGGTCGAGCGGATGGGTCTGGTTGAGATCATCACGGGCGAGAAGACCAGTGAAGAGACGCTCGCCAAATCGATTGATTATGTTCTCGCGATCAAGAAGACGCCAATCGTCGTCAATGATAGCCGCGGGTTCTATACCTCGCGCTGTTTCGGGACCTATACGCAGGAAGGCATGGCAATGCTGGCCGAAGGCATCAAGCCTGCGATTATCGAGAATGTCGGTCGTCAGTCCGGTATGCCGATGGGCGCCTTGGAAGTCTCTGACTCTGTGGGTCTGGATACAGCGCTGAAAGTCGGTCGCCAGATGGCTCAGGCGGCTGGTATCGACTACAACGCTAACGAGCTCGGCCAGATGATGGCCTGGCTGGTCGAAGATCAGGGCCGCGTCGGTCGCAAGGCTGGCAAAGGCTTCTATGACTATAATGAGAAGGGCAAACCTGCTCGCCTCTGGCCGGATCTCAATAGCCGCATCGATGTCACAGTGGATGAGTGCCCACCGGAGCTGAAGAAGCACCTGACCAATCGCTTCCTGGTCCGTCAGGCCGTGGAAGTGGCGCGCTGCTTTGAAGAGGGTGTGATCACGGATGCCCGCGATGCGGATATCGGCTCCATCCTCGCCTGGGGCTTCGCGCCATACACAGGTGGGTGTGCGTCTTACATGGATCTGATCTGGGGCATTCCGGA
>JANSXJ010000508.1 GCA_024743015.1 Hyphomonas sp.
GCGCCCAGAGAAAATAGGCAATGGTCAGAATATCAAATGTCAGCAGTCCCAGCCGGAAGTAATAGGGCGCGCGTCCATGCCCTTCATACAGCCAGAACAATCTGCGGTTCAGCCCTTTTCGTTCGCTCAACGCTTTGCGCTCCCATTCGCGAGTCCCAGACCATATCTATGACTGAAGGCTCTGGCGCTGTCACCAAAGCGGCGCACGCATCCTGTCGGAGGCGCAAGCCCTCACACCGAAATTGTGATCTCAATTTGGTGTGAGGCGTGGTGAAGAGACGTGAAATGTATGTGAGCCGGAACCGGGCTAGGTCAGCTGCAATTCAAAGAAAGACATTCACGCAGAAGGACCTCCCGCAATGCCAAACCTCAAGCTGTTCTCCCTTGCCACGGCAACCCTTGCCGCCGTCGCTCTCCCCGCCCAGGCGCAGAATGATCAGGGTTGGTACGTCTCCGGATTTATCGGAGCCGGCTTTCCGGGCGACGCCGAGCTGACCGGCGTACAAAACCCTGTTGCAGGCGCGCCTGGTGTCGCCGGTGCCACTGCCCGCATCGCAACCGATTTTGACAGCGACACAACGCTTGGGGTCGCGCTCGGCTATGACACGCCGTGGGAATTCTTCGGTATCTTCAATACCCGACTTGAACTTGAATATTCTCGTCTGGAAGCGGATGTTAGCGGCGGCAGCTTCAATAGCGGCGTTCAGCCCTTCTCCGGCGATCTCGCCATCGATTTCTTTCTGATCAACAATTATTCCGACATTATCTGGGATGACAGTCAGACCATCATCCCGTTCGTTGGCGGCGGTCTCGGCGTGGCAAATGTTGATGCGAACATCCTGTATGCGGGAGGTGGCTCACCGACACCAAACTTCGTCGCGACCGGAAAGGATAGCGGCCTCGCGGGCACAATTGCCGGCGGACTGACCTGGCTGACCGGCACCCCTTGGGAAGTGTATGGCGAAGCGCGTTACTATCAGATCCGCGACCTCGAGTTTGAGCGCCGGTTCATCGGCGGCGGCGCCAATCTGTTCAATGCAAGCGTTGAAGACGATTTCGATGGCTCCAGCCTGACCATCGGCGCGCGGTACAAATTCTAAGAGCTGGAGATTTTTCCTCCTTCTAAACCTGGCTCTTAGGTTCAGGCCCGGCGCTACCCTCCCTCTCACAGCGCGCCGGGCCTTTTTTTCTCGATCAGGATGACAAGCGATTTCAGCCTGCTTACATGCGCCAGCATGAATTCTGATTTTATCTATCTGCCTCAGCGCACCGTGGTCTCATTGCAGGGGCCGGATACGATGGCGCTCCTGGAACGCCTGGTCACCAACGCAACGACGGACTGGGCGAGCGGTGAAACCCGATACGGCGCCTTGCTCACACCGCAAGGCAAGATCATCGCAGATTACCTCGCCTTGCGCACGGATGAGGGCGTCTTGCTTGATGTCTCCAAGGACCATGCCGCAGACCTCGCCAAGCGCCTGAAAATGTTCAGGTTGCGCAGCGACGTCGAGATCGAACTGCTGGACAAGCTCCGCGTGATGGCGAGCCTTAAACCCGACGCAGGCCCTTTCGAGAGCGCCGCTTATATCTATCAGGATCCGCGTTATCCGGACGGACGTCGTCGGGTACTGGTCGAGGGACCCGCGGCGGATACAGATGAGCGCGCGCTCGCCGCCTATCACGCCGACCGCATCGCCAATCTCGTCCCTGAACAAGGTGCAGACTTCGGCAACGCCGAAGTGTTTCCGGCCGAGATCAACATGGATGTGCTGAACGGTGTCGCGCTCAATAAAGGCTGCTTTGTGGGTCAGGAAGTGGTCAGCCGCATGCATCGCCGCGGGAAGATTCGCAAACGCACCCTGTCCGTGACCTTGCCACACTCAGTGAGTGTTCAGCCGGGTGACGATATCAAAGCCCCCTTGCCGATCGGGACGATCAGCAGTGTTTCTGGCAATCGTGCGCTCGCTCTCATTCGAGTGGACCGCCTTGTGTCAGCGCAGCTGTCAGGCACAGCGCCGACCGTTCATGAAACTCCGGTCACGTTTGAGAAACCGGCTTGGCTCGAAGCTGAGCTCGCGCGTATGGAAGAAACATGAGTGATCACACCCCTTGCGCCTGGGCACCGCTCGATGACGCGCTTTACCGGGCCTACCACGATAGCGAATGGGGGGTGCCCGAATATGATTCCCGCGCCTTGTGGGAAAAGCTCCAGCTGGACGGGATGCAGGCAGGCCTGTCCTGGATCACGATCC
>JANSXJ010000179.1 GCA_024743015.1 Hyphomonas sp.
CATCACTGCTTTGAGCCGTTCCTCAAAGTCGCCGCGATAGCGTGTGCCAGCCAGGAGCGCGCCCATATCGAGCGCCCAGATTGTGGCATCCCCCAGGATTTCCGGCACCTCGCCATTGACGATCATACGGGCGAGCCCTTCGGCAATCGCTGTTTTCCCAACGCCGGGATCCCCGACAAGGATTGGATTGTTCTTGGCGCGGCGGCAGAGCACTTCGATGCAGCGCTCGATTTCAAGCTGGCGCCCGATCAACGGATCGATTTTGCCTTGCTTGGCCTTTTCGTTGAGGTTCACGCAATAGGCGTCCAGCGCCTCGCTTTGCGGTGCGTTCGGGGGTGTCTCTTCCTGTTCCGCACCGCGCGGTGTGGTCGGGCGGTTCTGGCCGGGCACCTTGGAGACGCCGTGGCTGACATAATTGACCGCATCATACCGGGTCATGTCCTGTTCCTGCAGGAAGTATGTCGCGTGGCTTTCCCGCTCCGAGAAGATCGAGATCAGAATGTTTGCGCCAGAAACCTCATCGCGCCCGGAACTCTCAACGTGGAGAACGGCGCGTTGCACGACCCGCTGGAATGCGGCCGTTGGCTGCACGCGGCCCGAAGGGTTATCGGTGATCAGGCTGGACAAGTCTTCATCGATATATTGTTCGAGGGCTTGCTTCAGTGAGGCGATATCAACTTTGCAGGCGCTCATCACTTCAATCGCGTCTTCATCCTCGGTCAGTGCGAGGAGGAGATGCTCCAGCGTTGCGTATTCGTGCTGGCGTTCACCGGCTGCGGTGAGGGCGCGTTCGAGGGCGTTTTCGAGGCTAGGGGTTAAGCTCGGCATGTGTTTCTCCTAGTCCTCTTTTTCCATCGTGCATTGCAGGGGGTGCTCATTGCGCCGGGCCATATCCATGACCTGGGCAACTTTGGTCTCCGCAACTTCGTACGTGTAGACGCCGCAGACGCCGACGCCTTTCTGGTGAACATTTAGCATAATCCGAGTCGCCTGTTCCCGGCTCTTTCCGAAAAAGCGCTCAAGGATCAGCACGACAAACTCCATCGGCGTATAATCGTCATTCAGGATCAGCACCCGATACATGCTCGGTTTCTTGGTGCGAACCCGCGTCTTGGTGGCAATTCCGAGACCGGAATCATCGCCGCCATCCGGGTTCAATGGGTCGTTCGGCCCTTCTGGGTCTGAGAGCGTTATGCGGTCAATTCTGATAGACATGGCCTAGAAGATAAGCGTTCCTTTCCGAAAGTGTAGACTGACGCTGTGTTGCCGTAGGATCAAGCTAGAAGTTGATCAATTTGTGGTCACGCGTCGAATTAAATCGCTCACGCGTTTGCGATTGGCGCCAAGGTCGGAATATCCGATCCGAGAGCGGGAATAGATCGCGAAGGTGGCTTTACCATTTTCGAGCGGGATAACTTCAATATCAACATCGTCTTTAAAGCGCATCAGACCGGTCGTGGCGACAAACTTGATCCGTAGCTGCTCCGGGTCTGCTTCGAGTTTCCCCCAACTGCGTTCGGATGCGATCACTTCATTTAGGCGCGAATAGAGGCCGCGGCCCGACAAGGCCACGATGGGGGGTGCAAAATCAGGCTCAGCGGCCAGGCAATGATTCTCTGGCGCGACCAGGCACGTATTGGGCTTGGGCGAGCGTTTCAGCGACTTGAAGGAAATGAAATCAGACATGGTCCGCGGAACTTGCCGGAAGTCGATGGATTTGTCAGCCGTTTAAACTGAAAGAGCCGGGCTTTGAAGCCCGGCTCGATCATGACGAGGTTGGATTGCAGGTGTCTGCGAGGCGCTTAGGCGCTGGCTGCGCTCTTGGCTGTTTTCTTGGCTTGCTTGGCCAAGGGGGCAAATGCCTCGCGCAATGTGTCTGCATAGACTTCAGATAGCTCGTTGAAGCCTTTGAGATTGTTCTCGAAAGCTGATTTCACAAAGCCCGTTTGAACGGTCATGGCTTCAGACAGGGTGCCTGCTTCAGACAGTTTCTTCCCGGTTTCAACCGTCAGAGCCATTTGTTGTTTGAGGTGGTCCATCATGGTCTGGCCAACTTCCTGCATGCCTTTGACCGACGCACGCGTGCTGGCGGTTGACGCTTCCATCGCGCCGCGGGCGAGCGTGCCCATTGAGTCCTGGTTCGGCAGGAAGTTCGCAAAAGCTTCCGAATCGAACGCGCGAAACGGGAAAGCGAAAGAAGAAGGTGTGGTGGTCATGATCCAGAATCCTTGTTTACCCAACGGAATATACGATGCCTTCTCGCGATTGCAACAAAAAATTGTGCAGTGCACAAAATTAAGGTTGAGGTAACAAAAGGGGCACAAATCCTAACATAAATGCCAAGTGCATTTACCTCTAGCTAACCTTATGAATAGATCCTACTGTTTTCTCGGGATGCCGGGGAATGCTCTAATTGGAGACCCGTGCATGGCCGTTGGTTTTTCTGCGATTTCGATCAAGTCCGCTCTGGTAGCCGGAACGCTTCTGGCACTTGGGGCCCAATCGACGGCATCGGCAGAAAAATACGCCTCCATCGTGATTGATCTCGAAACCGATCAGGTGCTTCACGCGCGCCATGCTGATGCGCCGAGATACCCCGCGTCGCTGACCAAGGCGATGACGCTGTACATGCTGTTCGATGCGATGAAGAGCGGCGAGGTCAAACTCTATGAGCGCCTGCCTGTTTCGCGCGCAGCCGCGAGCCAGCCGCCATCTTCTCTCCGCCTGCGCGCCGGTTCCACAATCACAACCAAGGACGCAATCAATGCGCTGATCACCAAGTCTGCGAATGACGTGGCAGTGGTTGTTGCCGAACGCCTCGGCGGAACAGAGCAGCGCTTCGCGACTCTCATGACGGCAAAGGCCGAAGCGATGGGCATGGAGAGCACGACGTTCAAGAATGCATCAGGTCTGCCCAACTCGCAGCAGCTTTCGACGGCCCGCGACATGTCTATTCTGGCCGAACGGCTGCTGGAAGATCACGCTGACTATTATGGCTATTTCGCCAATACCAAGTTTAGCTGGGGACGCGCCAATTATCGCAATCACAACAAGCTGATTGGCAAAGTCTCGGGCGTGGACGGGATCAAGACCGGCTATACGCGCGCTTCGGGTTTCAACCTGATGGCCAGCGCCAAACGCCGCGGTCGCCGTGTCGTTGCAATCATGTTTGGCGGATCGACGGCCCGATCGCGCGACCAGCACGTCTCGGATCTGATCGAGGCCGCGTATAAGAGTTTCGAACAGGGTGATGAAGCGCCCGAATTGCGGATGCGCATGACGTTTAGCGACATCCAGCCGCCGATTGACCCGGATGCCGCCGCGATGCCGGTCCTGAATGGACGCATTTTTGGCGCGAGTGCGATCGTTGCCGAAGGGGATGAAGGCTCGAAGCCAGAATAGGGGGCGATCATGTTCGCATTTCGCCTCATCGGTCTCGCGCTCGTCGCTTTATCGTTACTAGGAACAGCCGTTTCTGAGCCGGTTGATTATGACATTCTGGACGAGCGCCTGACCCGTCTTGCTGCTGATCCGGAAATTGTTGGCCTCGCAGTGGCAGTCATCGAAGACGGCGAAATCACCTTTGCCGAAGGCTACGGCGTCACCAAATTCGGAGGCGACCCGGTCACCGATGAGACTGTATTCCGCTGGGCGTCGCTGTCTAAAGGCGTTGCTTCGACGGCTGTCGGCAAAATGGTTGCCGAAGGGCAGCTGACGTTTTCTGATACGATTTCCAAGTTCAAGACCTCCCTCCGGCTGCCTTTGGGCGGCGAGAAAGTGGGGACGCTGGATGATTTGCTCTCGCACCAGATCGGAATTGTCCCCAATGCCTATGATACGCGTCTGGAGGATGGGGGAGATCCGAAGCAGATCCGCAAGGCACTCGGCAAGCTCAAGCGAACCTGCACGGTTGGGGAGTGTCACACTTATCAGAACGTGGCGTTCGATGCGGTCGCAGAAATCGTCGCCTCGGTTCGCGGCATTGATTTCGAGGAAGTCGTCCGACTTGAACTGTTCCAGCCCCTGAATATGCAAAATGCCAGCTACGGCCTCGAAGCCTTGCTGAACTCTTATTCCTGGGCCGAACCGCACCGCAAGCGACGCGTGGACCCTAGACCCGTGCGACGGACGGTGAACCGGTCATACTACCGCGTGCCGGCGGCTGGCGGGGTCAATGGATCCATTCGCGACCTGGCGCAGTTTGCGCGTGCGCAGATGGGGCTCGAGCCTGAAGTCTTATCCCCTGACACGCTGACAGAGCTCCATACCCCGCGCGTCTACACCAGACGCGAACAATCCAGCATGAGCCGCCGCTATGGTGGCCACCTCCGCGACGCGCGGTATGCGCTGGGATGGCGCGTCTACAAGTATGGCAAGCCGGGCTACCGCGTCGTTGGGCATCGCGGAGCGGTCGATGGATACCGCTCGATGATCCTCTTCGATCCCGAACGCAATGCGGGCGTTGTGGCGCTCTGGAACTCGAATTCGCGTAAGCCGGTCGGGATCCAGTTCGAAGTCATGGACATGATCTATGGACTGGAGGCCAAGGACTGGCTGCAACTGGATACGCTCGCGAGTGACTAGGGCTCGGTCCACAAGAAAAGCGTTCCAAAACAATAATAAAATACTACTTAGTCGAGAATATTTGAATATTCGAGCAGAAGTAGATTTTTATCCAAACCTGCTAGCGTTTGATCATGTCTGCGGGAACATCACACCTGAAAACGACGAAGCTCGACATGTCAGAGCGGACGCGCATGCACGCATATTGGGTGGGTATTCTCGGCCTTGGCTTCGCTGCCTTTCTCTACTTGCTCTACCATGCGAGCGGGAAAGACACCTGGCTGGTGAGAGTGGTAATCCCGACCTATGCCGTGCTGCTAGGTGGAATAACGCTTAGCGCACACCGAAACTTTCATGTCCGATCGATCTTCTTCAATGGTTGTATGGCCATGTTCGCGCTGTTCTGGGTCAAGAATTTCGGTGATGGATTCGTGGGAAATAGCCGGGCGTTCGACCTCCCTGTCATTCTGCTTGTCCCGTTATTCTTCATGATGGCGCTGGACACCAGACGTCTTCTGATGCTTGCGCCCGTGCAATTCGTTTGTGTGTTTTGTTATACGTGGTTGTTCGCTGATCTGAGCTTCAATGTAGCCTGGACGCCGAGCGAGCAATTTGCTTTCAGCTTGGTCGTCGCCGCGCTTTCCGGCTTCTCGATCTGCCTGTTCGCAGTCGTCACGTTCTCGCGGCAGCGCGCCGACGAGAACCTGTTCGAATTGGTCACCGAAACCGAGAAGCTCGCCGCGACCGATGCTCTGACCGGCCTGATGAACCGCCGGGCCTTCATGGACAAGCTCCGGGCCCTGTGGCCGACCCGATCAGAGATCTGTATCGTGTTCGTCGACCTGAATCACTTCAAGCCACTGAACGACCAGTACGGGCACGCGGTCGGAGACGAGGTGCTGTGCAAAGTTGCCCAGCGCATCGGCGATGTCCCGCATGTGGAGCTGAGCGCACGGCTTGGCGGAGACGAATTTGCTGTCTTGTTCGGCGCAGAAGCGTGCGAAGAGACAATGGCCGCGCATATTGAAACGCTGCACGCCCAGATCACGCAGGATATGCGTTGGGAATCGGGTGTGATCCCGATCGGTGCCTCGATCGGCTACGCGCATGGTCAGACCGTCGAGCAATCCTTGTCTGGTCTTCTCAGAGCCGCTGACACGGCGATGCGCCGGGCCAAAAGCGCCAATACGCATTGGGCGAAGTTCAATCCGCTCGTCGACAATGACGCGATTGCCAGTTCAACGCTCGAAATGGAACTGAAATCCGCGATCAAGAACGGCCAGATCCGGGCTGCGGTTCAACCGATTGCCAACGCCCACTCACTGGATGTTGTCGCTTATGAACTGCTGACACGGTGGACAAATAGCGGGTTTGAGCGGGACCCGAGCCCGAAGGATTTTATCCCGATTGCTGAAAAGCTGGGCCTGCTGAACGAGATCCTCTGGGTCACGCTCGATGAAGCCCTTACCAAGCTGAACCTGACTGACCAAAAGCTCGCCATCAATGTTTCGCCGGCACAGCTTGTGGCTTCGGACTTCCTGGAATCGCTGCTACGTATTCTCGAGCGTCACGAGGTCCGCCCGCATGCGATCACAATCGAGATTACGGAAGAGGTGGCGTTCCGAAACGTCGATCGCAACGTTGCGATCCTCCGTCAGGCGCGCGAACTGGGCTTCGCCATCGCGCTGGACGATTTTGGTACGGGCTACTCATCGCTTTCCATGCTCGACACGTTGCCCCTCGATAAACTCAAGATCGATCAGAGCTTCGTCCAGAAGTCAGACAAGAGCACTCAGAGTAAGAGCATCCTCCTCGCGGCGATCAGGCTGGCGAAACAACTCGGACTTGAATCCTGCGTGGAAGGGATCGAAACCGAGCAGGCGGCGCGGCGCATCGCACTGTTGGGCGCGGATACGATCCAGGGGTACTGGCTTGGCAAACCGCGCCTGGTGCAGGACGAACCGCCCAGCCTGAAAATGGTGTCTTAAGCGTCAGATCCGTTCAAGGTCCTAGTCCGGAAACTTCTCAGCTTCTTGTTCCAGCTCGGCCTCAAGCTCGGCTTCCAGCTCATCGTTCTCCGATTCAACCTCTTCCACACGTTCCTTCAGTTTGCGGATTTCGCGCTCACGCAGCTCATCCGAAAACGCGCTGGCGAAGACACCAGCGGGCAGGGCAACTACGCCGATACCCGCGAGCGCGATGACCGATGCGAACATCTTGCCTAGCGCGGTGACGGGATAGACGTCGCCATAGCCGACCGTCGTCAGCGTCGCCATGGCCCACCAAAGCGCGCGTGGGATAGATGCGAACTCTTCACGCGCATTCGGACCGACCCCCTCGAGAAAATACAGGGCGACGGCGGAAACGTAGACCAGCGCCAAAGCCATTGCGAGTGTGGTCAGGAGCTGCGTGCCTGCGCGCTCCACTGTTGCGCCGAGAACGTCAAAGGCTGGGACAAACCGCGCCAACTTAACCAACCTGGCCAGCCGCAGTGCCCGGAGAATGATCAAGACCTCGTCGCCGACGCCAGCCGGCGTTAGCAGGATCCACAGCAATTCGGGCAGAAACGCAATCAGGTCGGCAATGGCATAGCCGGTTGTCATGTATTTTAGTCGGCCACCGATCCCGCGATATTTTGGATCTTCCCCAGCCACCCATAGGCGAGCGAGATACTCGATCGCAAAAATCGAAACGATGGCCAGGTTCACATAATCGATTGCGACCCGCCACATGGGGCCAATCGTTTCCTCAGTCTCAAGCGCAAGCGCCAGAAAGCTCAGCAGCACAAGGCCGATAATCAGGAAGTTCAGCGCCGACAGGCC
>JANSXJ010000064.1 GCA_024743015.1 Hyphomonas sp.
GACAACTACTTACAAGCTTGTGAGCGCGACCATGCACTCGCATGTAGAACAGCCGGATACTATCTTATCTCGGGAAAGCAGGTTCAGCGTGACGCCCAACGAGGCGTAAGCCTCTATCATAAGTCGTGCGATCTTGGTGACTTAAACGGGTGCCTCGCAGCGTCGGCAGTGCATCGAAAAGGTGATGGCGTACCAAAGGATCAAAGCAAAGCCGCAGCAGCAGAGGCGAAGGCTTGCGAGCTGGCGAAAAATACGGATCAGGAACGTATGTTTTGCTAGGAATTGAAAGATCAATATGACCGGAGCGCTCACTGTTGTTTCAGCTCCAGCGGGTTCGCAATCTGGAAACCGGCACCGTAAGAATTCTTGGCGAATCTCCGCTGCAAACCCAAATCAGACGTCCGCTCTCGTCGTCTTTGCTGAAACCGAGAGAGACTAAGATGATATGAATTAAGGCGGCGTGGAACTGAGTCTTGACTGAATATTGATCTCAGCCCTTATTCGAATGATTGGAATAAGGGGATGTTCATGAGAATTATTTTGGTTGCGGCCGCATGTGCCTTGCTGATGTCCGCCACGTCCGAAGCACAGCGGCGATCAGTAGATCGTTTCGTAACGTACACGCCTGTCGACAGTGCCGCCCTCGTCGATGGAGTCGAATATCGCGATGACAATGTGAAAGCCGGTCGTATTTATGTTTCGTCAGAATTGCTCGCAGGCTTACCTTTCGCATTTCAGATGCAAGAGCAGCGCGGCGGTATGACACGAACCGTTCCAGCCATTCGAGCGGAAGTTGCGTTCCAAGGCCAAAGTCATCAGCTCAATGCCTACTATCATGGCGGAGAGTTGTCGTTCCAGTCAGCCATCCAAAATTATCGTGACCGCCAAAGCGTGATGGATGCGGTGGATGCGGCGATTACAGGCGGCGAGTCAGTAAGGATAACTGTATTCGACCTGCAATCTGAACAGAAAGTCCTGATCCACGACGGCGTGTTCGCGGCGCGTTAGTCGCGGCGATAATTGGATAATCCGCGAATGAAACGTGAAAACTCAGGCCCCTCGCATGACCACTGAGCAAATAGCGGATCGAGGTCTGATTGCAGGCGCCTGATAGTGCTCAGGCTGTATACATCGTATGCCCCCTCTGAATTCTTGGCGCCAGAATAGAGATCTACCAGCGCGCGGTCGACAGCGATCGTCTCGCGACCTTCAACTCCTCCTGTCTGACGATTTGTCAGCGTGATGCTGACATTCTCGGTCCCATTAGGGGATCTAGAGCCGCATTTGGTGTGTGCGCGTTCAACATAGGCGAGCAGTACCGACGAACGATAAGGAAATTTCTGCCCCTCCTCGAGAGGCCGAGGCGACGGGGCTGGCTTCGTTGGCTCACTCGCCATGTAAACATCAAACGCCCATCCATCTCCCAATGGCCAGTTGTAAAGCGCTTTGTTGGATTGAAACCAGGCATTTCTCTCCGACTTTCGGGCTTCAGCTGCTTCGAGGAATTGATGACGCTCCGCGGCTTTTTGTTCAGCGATGCTGATCTCAGCCTGGGTTTTCATTCCGCGATTGTTGAATGCCAGCACATTGTTCCAAGCGGCCCCTTCAAACATCCGCGTTTGACTGACGGAGGGCGAGTAAGGCGAGCCGAACATATGATGGAAGCTCGAGAACGCGCGCTCTCCGCTATTGGCACGCACCTCTGCGGCTTCACCAATTGAGCCATCTCTCATGATGACCCGGTCTTTAAAATAGATTGCCGCACCAACCGAAACTGCATCTGGGCAGTACTGCGCAGCCAAGCGCTTCAAGAGTGGTTCTGGTAGAGCTGCTCCAAGGTATTGCTCTGTCAGCTCTGTGTCGTTGGCCACATCAAATACGACAGAAAGTGAAAGTGTTTGAGATCGACCACAGTGCTCATCGTCATCATAAGCCCCCCGATCTAGCAAATGCACTGTGAAATTCGAGCCTGTGTGAATCAGTTCTCCCGCGTTATGGAGGATGAATCTCGATTGCGCGTTGGCTGTGCTCAGCGGAAACCACATTGCGAGGCAAACCGTGAAAACGACAATCAATTCGATCCGGAGTCCCATGAGCGCTTTCCTGTTTCGTAACTGTACTTTGAATTGATTATATAAATCTCTGAATTGCAACGCCCTTCGGCAACGAGAAGATAAAAGCAATGAGTGCTTTCATTCTGCCCCAAGAAACACGACTGCGCAGCCGGCTTATGCCCCAGCATCCCGCAGGCGTTGTGTTGCGATGGTGAATGCTTGTCGCGTCCGAGATGCATCCGTGCCGGTATTTGATCGGAGCGCTTCCAGCATGGATTCACACTCGGCCCGATTGTGGCGAATCTCCTGGGAGAATGGCTTGATAATACCGATACCCCAATTGTTCTTGAAAACGGCTTGTGCTGTCGCTCCGTCACCCTCGAGGCGGATATACTCAAAGTAGTTAGAAAGCATGGTATCGCCTCCGGCGTCTTGTCTTCCGCAAGTGATAGGAGGCTGTCTGGAGATCGACAAGGCAAACTGGGGTTCCATGACTTAAGCCGGGCGCGATTTTTCATGTCTCCTATTGCTCGCAAAAGCGACGTACGCTTAGTCTAGGCGGGGATCCTCCGACAAAGAATGAAGCGATTTTCCGGGCGTGACATATATCTCTTTTGTCCGTTCGAGCATTGTTTGCCGATGCCAGCAGCCCTTGGGTATGACAATAAAGGAGCCCGAGGATACTCTTTTTCGAATCGCGGAACCGCCATCGCTCGGCAAGATTTCAACATCGATTTCGCCAGAGATTATCTGGAGCATCTCGTCACAATCGGGATGCATTTCCCATGGTGATGTCCCGCCAGGCTCACTCCAGAAAACTCCAACTTCGCCGCCATTAAACGAGGCAAGTGATGCGAACTCCATCGCCGATAGATCGTCGGCAACGCGTTCTGGGTGTGGCGTTTGTATGTCCATGGAATCCTCCCCAGCAGGTCAATTGTAACAGACTTTCGCGAAAGAATAAGTTGGATTCGATCAATGCATCCGATTCAGACCTCATCCAGGATCTCTCGTTACGTCTCCTATTGCTCGCTTTGCAGCTGCAAACTGTCGCGACGTCTCCCCCGCACTTTTTTGAAATGATCCAAATTTGAGTTTACAGACCAGATTGCGATCGTAATTTTCTGGCCGACATTTCGGTTTTTCGATATAATTCGACTGTGGAATCAAGATCTTCGAAGAAACTCTCAAACGCCGATGTTCGGCGCATTGAGCGCTTTAAGAAGACACGCCGCAATCGACGCGGACGCAAAGCCCCGGCCCGAATTCCGCACCGTTTAACCCGCACAAACGCCTTCGCGCCGACATATCGAAACCTCAATACCGATAGCGAATTCGAGCGTCTCTATATTGTCCCAAAATACTCAGTCATACGGGTGTCAGGCCGAGAGCTTGGTGTGGGTCACCGCGATATCACAACTGGCGTCTTTCGGCATGATTACATCGCCTATGAGGTTCCAAATCCGCAATACGATAAAAATGCGGCCTGGAGCCGCGCCAACCAACCCTCATTTCAGGTGTTCGAAGTGATCACCACATGGCGAAAGCTGCTAGAAGCCATGCATCTGACGCCGCACACTCACAATCTGATGACACTGTTTGGCTATTTTGAAGACATCAAGAAGGTGGTTTTTACCGTCTTCGAAGGCAATCCGGATATGTTGCTCCAGCGTGGTTCGGACGGGAAGATGCAGCTAAAACCTGACGTGCTCGAACAGTATGAAGGCCATATGGGCAACCTGTTCGGCGATATTCGATGGTCAGGGCTCAATCTTGATAGCGAATTGCGCATCCAATACGGATCCTGGGTTCGCGAAATGCTCGAAAAATCCGCTCTGGTGAGCCACGACGCCGAAGTTCAATTCGATCTCTCGTCTGCGTTCGCAAAATCGATCTGGCCCTATATCGATAGCCAACCCAATTATCGATGGATTGACGAAGACATGATCTGTCACTTGCTCGATCGAGACATTTGGGCCGAAGGCGAGACCGCTCAGTCTCGCGCGGATTTCCGTCGCTATTGCCGCGAAGCGTTCGAAGACATGAAGGCAAAGTTTGGCCTCGCCGACTTCTCCATTTCAATCACCGGCTCGGGGCGCAAAAAAAGCCGCCGTTATCACTATACGCACAACAAGCTTCGGCAAATGGACCTCGGACTGGACGGGGTATGACACGTTATTACCTCCCCTATCCCATGGAAACTTGACCAGAGTTTTGGGAATGCTGGCCAGAGAGTTGGGAAACTTAGCCAGAGTTTTCGGAATTCTGGCCAGAGATATACAAAACGCGCCCCATAAAGCATTGAAAACAATATTTTTTGTTCGTGGACACCGGGAATAGATACTAAATAGATATAAATAGAAGGGACGCGCATAGCGCGTCTGTGGATAACTCGCTTCGCTCGTCAACATTTTACTCGCCCCTACGCCTGCTCGGCGTAGCCCCGAGGCCTCCCACACCTTTTGCTATTGAAAGGGGAGTTTTGCACTACGCAGGTGGCATCACTCACGTTTTTTTGCGTCTTCAGGACAAGCAGGCGCCGGTTTGCAAGGCTCGCTGACTCAGTTTTGTTATCATCATCCGCTTCTATGCGCCGAGGCCCTCAAACGGCGCTCATCTACATGGGCTCGATTCGCTCAAACTCACCAAAGAAGCAACTTTCACTATAACGCTTAGCTATCTCGCTCAGGTCCTCTTTTTCTGCGACCACGTCTAAATCAAAAAATACCCGCCCAAACGCCAGGCGAGACGGATATTTTTTGATTCATCCGCTTTTCTCGCACCAGCGACGACGGCTCCGAAGAAGCACGCAGCACAGATCTCGCCCTTGCCGGATGGTCAGGCGCCCTCGCTATGGTGCAATCGCCATAGAAGAGGTATTCAAAAGGGCGACAATTGCCGCGCGCGGTCAAGTTCGCGGCGGCAAATGGGTCTAGACCAAATTACTTGAAACTTTTGGCCCAAAGCCCTATAATTAACTCATAACTGCCCGATAGCGTGCTATCGGCTCCGAAGCCACTAAGGGAAACCGAGGTGGCTTTGGCTTTTCTAAGGGCGGAATTTTCGTGCATTTGCGCAAACCCCTGTGATAGCCTGTTTCTCATGAAAACCATAGCGTATGTCGATGGCTATAATCTGTACTTCAGATTGCTTCGAAAAAACCGAGAAAACCGCTGGCTCAATATCGAATCGCTAATCCGCAATGCACTCGATGACGGCGTCGACATCACAAAGATCAATTACTATACCGCCCGCGTCAAAGGCCAGATTGATCGCGAGGCTCCGGGAAAGCAACAACGCTACCTCAACGCGCTAAGTTCATTGCCCTTGATCGATGTGCATTTTGGTCGATTCAGCATGCACGAGAAATGGGCGGGACTGATACAGCCGCCTCGGTTTTTGCCTGAAACGGAGATACCGGAGCCTTACCCTGATGTCGTGAAGGTCCGCCGCGCTGAAGAAAAGGGAAGCGATGTAAATCTCGCAACGCATTTGGTACGCGATGCGTTCAAAGGCGCGTTTGAACAAGCTGTGGTGATCACAAATGATACTGATTTGATAGAACCTATACGGGTCGTCGTCGAAGAAGTCGGCCTGCCTGTGGGACTGCTTGCTCCGGTTGAGCAACCCGCACGTACCCTTAAAGCCGTCGCATCATGGTTTTTGCATTTAAAACCAGGTGATGCCGCAAAGTGCCAATTCCCCGATCAAGTTCCATTCGGGCGAGGAAAACTCGCTCTTCGACCGGAAGATTGGTGCGAACGGGGCGAGGAATAATCCGTACACGGATATTTTTCTTGCATACATTTTTTGCATATTGTATTCATGAGTCTTGGCAGTTGCACTTAGGCAGCTGCCCCAATGGAGCAATGACTGGTAATACCGACGAGATTTCTGATTTGAAGCCACGCCGTCACCCTGGCCAAGGGCCGGTGTTTCGGTTGGTTTTCGATTATGTCGCCGCTGACGAAGCCGGCCAAAAGCTTGCCGAAGTGTTCATCCATCCCAAACGCTACCCAAAACAGATAAACCCTCATTGGCGCGTCGAAGTCGAAATGGTGGCCACGCATCATTACGGCTACGATATCGATTACATTCGCCAGTCCAGCATTGCGGCCGTTTTCGAGCGCTTGGACGCTTGGTTGGAGATCGTCGCTCCGAATGCGTCCTCGAGAACGATCACGTGGCGCGAATTGGTTAGACTAGCCCTTGGCGCCAAGCCGCCCACACCATCGCCCTACAGAACCCGGCAACAGCTCGCGCGACAACGCCGCATCACACCTGGACGCGGATATCGGTACAGGGACGCTGCGACACGCCGTTATTCGAAGGCCCCTTCAACTTCGATCGAGATTGATTAAGGGCGCACCCAAAACTTGCAGTCGTCAAAAACGACTCGATGTTTTTCAAGAAGCGGCGCAGATAGATAAGCTTCTCGTCCGTAGCAGCCGACCTTTTCAAAATACCACGCCGCCAGTGCTGTCTGGTCATGCGGATCCGTTGTGGCCCCGTAAACCTCGTTGGCGCGCCGTGCGGCAAAATATTCTCGGCCTTCGACATGCACTATCGCCGCCTGTCTCGCTTCATAATTGCTATTCCACGCACAATTCCAATCATCGTCATACCGGTGACAAACTATATCTTTGTATCCCGCATTGGCTTGTTCCAGTATCAACCAACCGCCGGATATGACGAGCCCCGCAAATACAGCCCGTGCGACTGTTTGAACCTTATAGGCTCGCCGGGCGTTTTCGAACCGTTCCCATTGAAGATCTCTCGTGGTGCCGAGCTCTGCCTTCACCGCTTTGACAATGGCATCAGAGAGTGCATCTCCAGGTTCTTTATTCTCAGCAAGCCGTAAATATTCCGCGTGCTCTTTTTCGGCAATCTCTTTCCCGATTGAATATCGCCCAAGGCAATAGACCACTGACGCCGCGCTGCACGTTACAAACAATGCCCAGCTCCATTCAACGCCGGACACACAAGCCGCCCCAAACCCAATGAAGGCTACAACCAAAACGAAGAGATTAAATTTCATTCGCCGCGTAACCCGCGCTGAAAGATCGGATCAAAATAGGGAAGCTTGGCGCACAAAACGGGCGGCGCACCGATCGGGCGAATGATCTGCCATGGCAATGGGAGATTATTGATCGCGCGGATGGGAACAACTTCTTCGGTTTGATGATGGATGCGCTGCCTTTGAACTGGGCGATCAATCATCTTCGCTTCAAACATGGGTTGATGTCCGCCAACATAGCCGTGAAAATTCGAGTCCCACCGCAACTGTGGATTATAAGTAGAATGTTCATTATAATCGCCTGAATGGACCTTCTCAGTGTCGGTTTCGTAATACGGCATCTCGTACGTGACGTCGCCAAACGCATCACTCAGT
The DNA here is from genome assembly GCA_024743015.1 of Hyphomonas sp. Lineage (GTDB taxonomy): Bacteria > Pseudomonadota > Alphaproteobacteria > Caulobacterales > Hyphomonadaceae > Henriciella. Next base: position 7,447 of record JANSXJ010000064.1, read on the forward strand.
TTTTTGGCCGTGTCGTCATCATTGGTTGCGCCATAAATGACGCTCGCATTGTCCAAAAACGTCTTCCATTCGCCCGGATATAAATCTTCCAGAAGCTGCGTGTTCTGGATGAAAGTCCATATTCGAATGCCGTAACTTCTGAGTTCCGTAAGACCTTTGGCAATCGGTTCGACGCGGCCATAATTCAAAAACTCATCTAGCAGAAACAGAATTGGCAAGCCGCGCTCGTCCCCTTTTGCCCGTTGGTCCTTCATGCTTTCGATCATGCAAACCAGCACCGTTCTGATCACCGCTTCATAAGTCTGCCCCAGGCCGCTGGGCATATCGATGAAGAGAACGAATTGCTCACCGCGATCAGCTTCTTCGACCAAATCGCCAGGGATAAAGGTCGAGCTCAAAGAATTGCTCTGAACGGTTTCATCCCACGGATCGAGCACCGTTTTGACTTCACTTTCTGTAATCGGCGCCTGCTTATCCCAATCACCGGACGTCCTGATAAAGCCTTCTGACCATTCCAGCGCATGGCTGTCAGAATCGGCAAATTGAGCAAGCGACTGAGCGGTCCGCTTTATGCCCCCCGGGTGTTTGGCCAATCTAAGCAGCTCAGCGATATTTTTCGGCTCATCATCTCTGTCCCGGGACACGATATACTCTGTGATGGCGCGGATGGCTTGATCGGCCTGTTGCAACCAATATGCACTATCGCCGCTCGCCTTCTTCTGATCGATCAGGTTCGTGACAAACAGGCGGATCCGCTTCTTAAATCCGGCTGACTGCGACCCACCGATAAAATCGAACGGATTGTATTTGTCCGGCGAATTTTCTTCAAACAGGTTTAGACGCAAAACTCGCTTGCCGTTTGCGCGCAATTGATCAGCGCTATCGCGATATAGGTCACCCTTCGTATCCATGACAACCGACGAGCCTTTATAGGTCAGCAATGTCGGTATAATGTGGCATGCGGACTTCCCGCCGCCAGTAATCATAATTGACGTGAGATGCCGCTCGCTGCGATCTACCACCAAGGTTGGATCGAGCTCGCGAAACCGGTCAGGCCACATGCCAATCAATGGCGCGTCTAAGCCATTTTTCAATCCGCTATAAGGCGCAATCATATGCGGCGCATAACGCCCGGCTGAACCTAAGCCCATAATCCGACGCTCATCCCAAACCCGCTGCCAGTCGAACGGAAATTCGAGCGGCATAACGGTCGGCCCTTTGGCGGCCTGTTTCCTCGCCATGGCCGAGCGTTCGAAGAACAGATCATGTTTCAACTGATCTTGCTCCGCTTTGATAAGCGCGTCTGTGTTTCGTTCCAAATGCTGGTCGCGGATATTATTCAAATGGGCTTCGACTTCCGAAATCACCCTGACCTGACCGTCTTTCGCGCCGCCATTGAGATATTCTCGCAACTCACGCTGCAGCCACAGCGTTTCTTCCCATTTTCTTCCAACGATGACGAAATTTTCTTCCGGGCGCGCATTGTACCAGTCAGAGAACCCGGTGAAGATGCCATCGACATATTTGGTTGCGGTAGCTCGCTTTTTCCGCTCACTGAGACGGTAAAATCCAAGCTCGAACAGCGGATTGTGAGCGGGCTCAACCGGCAAATACTCATATCCCGGTCGATACGGGTCTAGTGTCCCTAACGCCGCTACATAATGTTTGCTCGCGATGGCAGGTGGATTTAGTTTCGACATCGAACGTCCCCGTTAACGCGGACGTGTTACAGGCTTCCGAACCTAATTGGAACTAGCTATCGAGCCATCGCATTCTAATCCTCGGCAATTCCCTGGCTCACAATCTGGGCAATGTCTTCGACAGAGCGCTGAATTGGATCGGTGGTAAGCTGCCCTGCGAGATTTGTCCGCGCCTTCACGAATTCTCGCTCCATGCGCGAAGCACCCACATCAATCACACCTTCAGACCGCTGAATGTATCGATATTGCTGCGCCGTCCAGTCATTCGCTCGGTGCATTTCTTCAATCGGTACCGGGTTTTCGATAAGGGCGGTGATCTTCACGCCATACTTTACAGCAATTTTCTCATGCGCTTCTCGATACATATCGAGTGAAACGCCTAATTCGGCTGCGATTTCTTTCAGAATAAAGTCTGTGTTTGAGTTCATACATTAGCGCCTCCATTGCTCATCATACGGATAGTGTGGAACAAAATTTATCACGTTCAACCCCCTCGACCCTAGTAGATTTTTTTCGTCCATATTTCTCCGAAATGGATCTTTCCATTTCGGCATGATCAGCCCCGGCGTCGGTCTGTAGGCCGGGTCAAGGCCGAAGAGCGTTAGCGTGCCTTGAGGCGGGTGAAAGACCGGTGCACTAAATTGACACGCGGTGCATCTTTGCCAGTGCGACCGCTGCAAACACGCCTTAGCGTGGCGCCTGTGCCACACCGCGCTCACCATTCGATCACGCTCGGGCGCAGCGTTCCTAGCCCCCTCGCCCGGCTTGAGCGACGCTCATGGGAACAAGGGAGTTTGATGAAATGGCAACAGAGGGAAAAAGCAACATAGGTCTGAGACCGACTGCTCGCTTTCACATGGATTGCGCCGATAGCCAAAAAGAAGTCGGCGCGGCTTGGCAGGCGAAGTCTGGACGCGGACATTCCGGCGAATTGTTTGGCAGGATTGTCGAGAAAAACGGTGTTTGGCTGTTGCCGCGCGCACGCGTGAATCGTCGAACCGGAGAGGTTGTTTCGACCTACACTCATATTGGTCGACTGGTGGATGATGATGGGCGCATCAGGGTCGAATTTTACGGCGAAATTTATCTTGATGATGTGACCAGAGACCCAGCAAACATCGTGGCGCACTAGTCGCCTTGCGGCGAGGGCCTGCCCTGCCTCTTATGGCAGGTGGGCCGCGTTAATCCATTGTTATCCTAATCGAAGCATACGAGCGCTAGTGACCAACGGAACTGATACCGTGGTTTGAAAGTAACACCGAATCTGTTATAGTAATCCGCGTCTCTCTGTCAGGAGTAGGCAAGTTATTGCATGTCTGTATATAATACAGCCAGATGCACCCACGAAATTCGTCCTTACCGTCCTCAATTCGCTTAACTTGCGCTTGTGCAGCGTGCCCCCCTCTCGCGCCGGGGAGGCGCTGACCGATGCCAGCAAAGGGATATGCCAAACCGGATGATGAACGTCGCATCTACCGACTCTTCATCTCCTTAAGTGACTTCGAGCTTGCACATCTCGATCGTCAGCTTCCTGGCGAGCATTCGCGAGAACGCGCCCCCTATATCCGAGGGCTCATTCTGCGCGATATCCCTCTGGCCCCGGTCCCGCCCGATTATCACAAACATGTCGATGAAAATCGGGCGCATAAGATCGAGATTCTGCTCAACGTATTTGAGCTTGCCACGATCATAGCGGGAACGATGGTCAGCGTTGTCAAAGAGAACGCGCCATACGTCCGCAGCTTGATTATGGGCACGATTCCTCGCCTTCAAAATCCAGCGAAAGTCATGGATGAAACCCTCTTGGTTCAGCTGGCAAAAATCGGTAACAATCTCAATCAGATTGCCCGCGATGTGAACAGCGGTCGCGTGGTTGAACCGACCGGGTTCCAGAAAGCGATCGATGAGCTTCAATCGCTTCTGACAAAGGTAGCTCTCTCCAAATGATCGGCACGTCTTCCCGCGGCAGCTCGTTTTCTGGCCTGATCAACTATCTTGAGTATGGTAATGAACGTGACGATGACCGCGAAGGCTTTGTCGGCGTTCGTAATTTGCCTAGTGACGACCCGGAAGTTGCGGCCAAAATCATGAAGGCGACATCAAAGCTGTCCAAGCGGGTCAAGAAGCCCGTTTATCACCTAATTTTGGCCTGGCACGAGACCGACAAAATCTCCCCGGAAGATATGGTTCATTCAGCTGACAGCATGCTCAAACATCTCGGTCTTGAAGACCACCAGGTCTATATGAAAGAGCATCTGGATAAGGATTACCCTCACATGCATTTGGCCATTAATCGCGTGCATCCAGAGACCGGTCGCGCATGGCGCGGCGATGGCGATCGATACGATATTCGAAACAAGTGTATGGAACTTGAGCAACGCAATGATTGGGTCAAAACCCAAAAATACGGCAAAACGCGTGGCATGAGTATCTACGATATGGAGATCGGCAAACGCACGGGAGACGACAAAGGTCGTGAAATGTCCAAAACCGACGAACAAAAACTCCGCGAAGACCTCACGCATACAATGTCAACGGTCACAGACTGGAAGGATTTAGAAAGTCGGCTCGATCGGCGTGGCTTAGAATTGAAACAAGCTCGTGCTGGTATACGGATCTATCGAGGCGGCCGATATGCGAAGTTCTCGAAACTCCTACCGCCCAAAATAAACGCCAAAAAAATGCATAACAAGCTCGGTAGTTTCAAAGACTATATGAAAGACAAGACGAAACGCGAGGCGCGCCTTAATCGCAAACGCGAGCGCCAGCGGGATTCTGACCGCGATGATAGCCGTTAGGGGTTGAAATGCGGATTTACCGCCCTACACCTTGAAAGCAATGGGGATTTTTTTTGAAATTCCCGGCGCACTTATCTTTCAATTTTTAGATGCATTGGAGACAATGATGGCCGGTCAACAGCCAGAATTGCGCGCTTACGCCATGACCCATACCGGCTCCGGCGACCAACGGAAAACCAGCTTCGATGAATGCGGCGCTGTATGGCGAACGGAAAAGGGCAATCTTCGGATGAAGCTCAAATCCTTTCCCCTCAGCGGCGACATCATCCTGTTGCCACCGAAGGACAACCCTAAGTCAGAATAAGCCGGAAAGGCGTTAACAATTGCAGAAACGAGGGGGCTTACACCCCCTCGCTTCTCTATTCGTTTTCAATTATTCTGTTCGCGATGACCCCATTCGAGGCCTTTTCAACCGCACGCGGATATTCGCAATCCGCCTTCGCTTTGATGATTGGTGATGCGCGACGCACACTCCCGAACGACACCACATTCTTTCTGAGTTTCCACATGCTGGCCGGTTTCGCGGTAGAGCTATACTTGAAAGCCTACCTTCTGCATTCTGGCGTCTCCGCAGAGGACCTTCGAAAGAAGAAGTATGGACACGATTTAGATGCGTTGGCGGCGGAAGCCAAAGCCAGAGGGGTTCCGACGCAATCATACCAACCCCTAATCACATTGCTGGCAACCAAGCATAAGTCGTTTGAGTATCGCTACATGAAAACTGGAGAAAATTATCCCGCGATGCGCCTCGATTCATTTTTCCAGCGACTCAACGATTTAGACGTCACGGTTGATACAGTGATTGGCGCCCGCGCCAGCAAAGGACTTCAACCCGCGAATGGCTGGGTGTTTCCGAGCGCCCATGCCGATTGGCGTCTGAAGTAGCTCCATACTCATTCTTGGACGTCATAAGTTAGGAGTTTTGACGCCCGGAACACAAGGTTGATTTTATTGATGTTTTTAGACGTCATATGTTGGCGTCAGAAGCCCTTCCTATGTTAGACTCGATTTGTGACGATTATCGGTTATGCGCGGGTCAGCACGAAAGACCAAGATTATGATGCCCAGGTGGAGGGGCTTCAGGCCGCTGGCGCGGAGACAATTTTTAAAGAAAAAGAATCCGGGGCAAAATCAGATCGATCTGAACTGGTCGAGGCGATCTCCAGCTTAAAACAATATGATGTGCTATTAGTCACGCGATTGGATCGCCTGGCGCGATCGACGGCAGATCTGCTCAACACCGTGGAAGCGATCGCAGAGAAACGCGCTTACTTTAAATCGCTGCAAGAGCCTTGGGCTGACACGTCCACGCCGCAAGGCCGGATGATCACGACCGTGTTCGCCGGTATCGCCCAATTTGAAAGAGAATTGATCCTCGAGCGCACCAGAGAAGGACGCGAACGAGCCATGGCGGCTGGAAGACAGTTTGGACGACGTCCCGCGCTGTCGGACGCCCAGGAAAAAGAGGCAATTCGACTTTCAGACGAGCGTGGGATCGATTACGCCGCGCAGATCCTCAACGTGTCCCCGTCAACCATCGATCGAGCGAGAGCGAAAGCCAAAAAAGCATCGTAGCCACGGAAATCTATCTGTGCTTGAGATTCTCGATGTTCAGTATTCACAGCATCAGTTTCGGGCTGAAAGATGCCAGCACTCACTATCAATGTGCGTTAGAATATGAACGCGCGGCGCGGAAGTGGACGGTGCTGGAGATCGACAACCCGTCCAAATATGCTGCTGCACCAGCCTTAGGTCTGTGGGGCTTGGCTGTTCGCCATATATGTATCGCAGCATTACGGCTATCCGGGTTGTCACGCTCAGAGGTCGAAGAGATCACCCTCTCGAGCAAGAGCGACTTCATTCTGCCGCATATTGTCGTGGCTGAAATCCCCATAGAGACGGCTCGCCCTCATCTTGACGACATCACCTTGTTTTTCAGTTGGGTGAATAGAGGAGATTTTCATCCAATCGATAGTCCAACCACCCTCGATCACATCGCCCATCACGAACGGTTTTATAATGCTGTCAAAGGGTATGTTGAGGAGACCAATCAGGGAAAAGAAATGACATAAATGTCGTTTGGACGGCAGCAGCAGCTGCACGCTCCCTACTCGCTGTGCTCCCTGAGCCTATAGTCTCAGCCCATGCGGGTGACGCTCACTCGTATGCTTGGAGATTCTGGAACCGAAAGGATCATGACAACAAATGAACAAGACCTGCATGAAATCATGCTATCAAAATTCCATGTTCGCATATCAGCATGCGAGCATGCTTACATATA
>JANSXJ010000575.1 GCA_024743015.1 Hyphomonas sp.
CGCCCGATGAACTTGAGCCAGTCCAGCGATTTGTAGTCCGCCCAATGCAGGTCCTCGAGCACGATGATCACCGGCTGCCGCGCCTCGAGAAGCAGGTCGAGAAGTCCGTCGAACAGGTCGGTGTCGTTGCGCATCGTTTCGACGCCGAATTTCAGCATCCGCGCAACGTCCCTGACGGCCCCAAGAGGCCGCGGCGTCGCGAGAAGCTCGCAATGCCCGATGGCGACCCGCTGCCCGGGGTCGAGCCCTTGCAGAAAGGTTCCGATTGCGGTGGTCTTGCCGATCCCGGCCTCACCGTGGATCATCACGATACGGCCGCCGGTTTCGCCCAGCGAACAGTATGCCCGACCGAGGATATCAAGGCAGTGGGCGCGTTCGACAACTTTCGTGACCGACATTCGAAATCCAGACCGCCCACAACTATGGAACCAATCGAACTTGACGTATGGTCAACACATACCTTCCCGACGTCAAGGTGTTTTGCAATGGCGGGAGCAAGTCAGAGGTCGTGCATCGGCTGAACCTCGCCGATCACGGCAAACCATCCCATCTGCTCATCAAGGCAGAGATCGCGCTCGTCCGGGATCGGACAATCTGCGCGCGTCTCCATATCTAGGAGGACAGCATCTGGCGTCTCGGCCATCTCATGATCGAGCGTAATCTTGTCGACTTGCCGTAATGGAAAACCGACCGCGCGGGCCGACCGCCTAAGAGCGTTTCGAGGAGGTGCCTACGTCAGCGGCCTGTCTTACCTTTCATTCATGCGATGCGATCGAGGAGCTGTAGGGCGATCCGCATGGTGGCAAATGCCACTCGAGTTTCGCTATTATTGCCGTCGGCGAACCTGTCCGAAACGCCGTCGTTTGCCCTGCCCCTGATGTCGTTCGAGCACTGACCGCGGGACGATCGGAAAGCGCAGGACGTGATCGCGAAGATCTTCGCGCGCGATCCGGCTGCGCACCGTTAATTTCGGCGCAAGAGGTCGCACCAGAAGGATTGGGCCGAAAGGCACCGACCTTAGCCGCAATAACGGATACAGAATCGCACGTCCGGCTTATGTGTTCTCAACTCAAAACGCATCTCCGCTACCAAATTTTCCCAGTTTTGAGCGACTTCCGCCTATGTGGGCTTGAGTTGACGTCTTTGGAAAGCTTCTTTGGGTGGCATTGGGGTGGCAGCCCCCTTGGACGAAGCTCCCGGGTGTGGACACCCTCACCGCACAAAGCATTTTGTCCGAAGCAATGAAATTTCTAGATTGAAATCTTAGTGTTATCGTTCGCCAAATACGTTGGGTTCCGCGCATTCGTAAATGTACCCACCTCCTTCTTGTGTATAAGCGAAGAGGCTATCATTCACGTTTCGCTACTGCTCTGGGGAACCCTGCACATCACATCTGGCCTGATATAGACAACCGCCTGCCACGCTAAGCGTCTTGTTCGTCAGGCAGGTCAAAGTCGTCTTTTTGCTAGAATTTGCATATTTTTACACCTGTTTGCACAAAGCCCTGAAATGCAGGCGTTAAAGTCACTTTATCTCTGGCTCCAACAGCACTCGAATTCTTCGAAGGAACAAGGGGCGTAATATGAGCATCCAGTTTTTCTCTCC
>JANSXJ010000108.1 GCA_024743015.1 Hyphomonas sp.
AAGGGGTCATTTCGACCAGAACCTTATCGCCGGTAAGGATTCGAATGCGGTTTTTCCGCATTTTTCCGGCTGTATAGCCAATGATCTCGTGATCATTTTCAAGCTTCACACGAAAAGTCGCGTTCGGCAGGAGTTCAACGATCGTGCCGTTAAACTCGAGGATTTCTTCTTTTGACATCCTGTCTCCATATAGAACGACGCGCGGTGCAGCGCCGCAGCAGATATGGGGTGCTTCGTAGCTTTCGTCACCCCTTGGGGCAAGGCTGTGTGTGAGTCATGCCCGTCGATCCCGGTTGCACTGTGACGATAATGCCGACCTGAAGGCCCTGCGACAGTATTCGGCATGTTAACTTTCCCTCTGTAATTCTAACCCATGTGTTGGGGACGCATCTGTTGAGGCCTATAAGCAGAGTACGACATGAGCACCAAAGACCTCCCCTTCACGCAACAAGATTTACGTGCCGCAATACCGGATCGATGCTTCGAGGCGAATGTCTGGCGCTCCAGCGCCTATCTGGTATTCGACCTCGCCATCATTGCCGCGCTGTATGCTGCGCTGACCCAGGTGAGCGCATGGTATCTGGAATGGCCGATCCTGTTCCTGATCGGAACAATGCTCTGGTCGCTCTTTGTCATTGGTCATGATGCCGGGCACGGCTCATTCGCCAAGAGCCGCTTGGTGAACTCGATCTTCGGTATCCTCGTCCATGGCGCGATCCTGGTGCCTTATCGCGGCTGGCAGCGCAGCCACGCGCTGCACCATATGAAAACCGGGCATTTCCGCGACGAGGAAGTCTTCCGGGCCTGTCGACGCGAGGAAGACTCGCTCTATCGAAAAATCATCTTCCGGTTCGGGATATTCGTGCTGATCGGCTGGCCGATGTACAAGCTCGGCATCCGCAACATCACCACCTACAAACCGATTACAGGCAGCCACTACCTACCGCAATCTGACCTTTATACGAAGTCAGTTCGCGCGTCCTGGTATTGGGGCCTTGTTTCCGTGGCGGCGTTTCTGACGCTCTATCTCAGCCTTGGTTTTATCTATGGCTGGGGGTTCTTCGCTAAATACATTCTCGCCCCGTACCTGATCTATGGCTGCTGGCTGACGCTGGTGACCTATATGCAGCACGTCTCGCCGGAAGTCCCCGTCTATGACGAGAAGGACTGGACCCGCCTCAAGGGCGCGCTTGCCTCCGTGGATCGCGATTATGGTCCCTTCAATTGGATCACCCATAATATCGGCAATCTGCACGTGATCCACCACATCTTCCCGACCATACCGCACTATCGGCTTCAGGAAGCCACGGACGCGGTGAAACCCATGCTCGGTGAACACTATCTAAGCTCGAACAATTTTGTTCTCGCGGACTTCGTACGCAGCCAGCTCAAATGTCATTTCGTCGTTCCGGATGATGGATTTGAACGCTATGAAAGCGCCTACACGTATCGCGAGCCGGAAGCGCAAACCTAGTTTTTCTGAGAATGGTACAGCCTCTTGGTTTCGAACCAAGGACCTCCGGCTCCACAAACCGGCGCTCTAACCAACTGAGCTAAGGCTGCACTCGGCCTTCACATACGCCGGAGCGCGTCTGCGTTCAAGATTGTTTTGTGCTAGATTCTGCAATCACTGCTATTCAGCGGCCGCCGGCACAAGGCCCGCCACCTGATCGACCGTCTCATGCGCGCGCCGGAAGATCAGCGCACCGTCTTCCAGTTTGCCATACCGCATCAGGAAAATGTCGCGCGAATAGTTCTGAGTGATCACCCAAGGCGCATCTTTGCCCTGCTGGGGAAACCGCTTCATGGCCCGCTGCACATATCCTGACGAGAAGTCGAGGAAATCAGAGTCCGGCTCAACGCCAACCGCGACAGGCCGTGCTTCAACATAATTCTCATTGTCGAGATGGTTGATCACCTTGCACATATACTCGCTGGTCAAGTCTGCACGCAGCGTCCAGCTCGCATTGGTGTACCCGAACACTGAGGTCATATTCGGAATATTGGACGTCATGGCACCGCGATAGTTGAGCAAATCGTGTGGGTTCTGCTTCTTGCCGTCAACAGTGATCTCGGTACCGCCAATGAATTGCAGCTCGAGTCCTGTCGCCGTGACGATGAGGTCGGCTTCGAGCTCCTCGCCGGATTTCAGCTTGATGCCTTTTTCCGTGAAGCACTCAATGTGATCCGTTACGACTGATGCTTTTTCGGCCTTGATCGCTTCGAACAAATCCCCGTCTGGGATCAGACAAAGCCGCTGATCCCAGGGATTGTAAGTCGGCGTGAAGTGTTTCTCGACCACCTCGTCGCCGAGTTCCTCGCGGGTCAGATGCAGCAGTTTTTCCTTCACCTTCTGAGGCCGTACACGCGTTTGTTTGTAGACAAATTGCTGCATCAGAACGTTGCGCCAGCGGGTCAAACCATAAGCCATTTTTCCTGGCAGTACCTTGCGCAGACCGTTAGCCAACTTGTCGACGGCCGGACGAGAGACAACATATGTTGGTGACCGCTGAAGCATGGTCACGTGTTCAGCCTTGTCGGTCATCGCGGGGACAAGCGTCATGGCGGTGGCCCCGGACCCGATCACAACAACCTTCTTGCCGGAATAGTCATAGTCCTCGGGCCAGAGCTGCGGATGGATGACATCACCTTTGAAATCATCTCGCCCTTCAAATTCGGGCGTATAGCCCTGATCGTATCGATAATACCCGGCGCACATATGCAGCCAGCTGCACGTCAGTTTTTGCTTCTTGCCACCAGACTTGACCGTCACCGTCCACTTGGCTGAAGCGCTATCCCAACTTGCCGCCAGAACTTTGTGACCATAGCGAATGTTCGGATTGATTCCGTACTCTTCTGCCGTTTCGTGAATGTATTCACGTATGGCAGGCCCGTCCGCGATGGCTTTCTCAGCCTTCCAGGGTTTGAAGTTGAAGCCCAGCGTATGCATGTCGCTATCGCTTCGGATGCCGGGATAGCGGAACAGGTCCCAGGTACCGCCCATGGCGTCGCGCATTTCCAGGATCTGGTAGGATTTTCCGGGGCACTTCTTAAGCAAATGCACGGCAGCGCCAATGCCAGAGAGCCCGGCACCAACGATGAGAACGTCATAATGGGTCTTATTCATGACGCCAGTGTCACTTTTTTCGAGCCGACTGTCCAGCCTTACCCGCGCGGCAGCGATCGCAGGCGTCTATTCCAGTACGCGGATATCCACGCTACTCGTGCGTCCGACCGGGTCGACGGCAGAGATACGATAGAATCCCGCATCCGGTGGCTGCCAACTCGGCAGTCCGCCCGAGTCGGGTCGAACCGGAACTCCGTCGACAAACCATTTGAGATCGCCCTCGCCTCGCCCGGCAAATACAAAAGGCCTGGCAGGCTTACCATCCACGGCACCGGCCCATAGCTCTGCGTTGCGCGGTGGGAACAGGATTTCAGGCGGTTTCGTCTTGCCATCAAATGTGACCAGCGCCCCGCGCGCGTCGCGCTGAACTTCGCTCATCAAACGGGATTTTGCCGAGCCGCTCTCGCCAAGATGGTGAGCGGCGCGATCGGCTGCTTCGAACAGGATGGGCAGAGCCGCGACGCGCCCAGTTTGCCCTGGTCTCGGCGCCCCATCGGCGCGTCCGACCCAGACGATGATGGCATAATCGCCGGCAACACCCGCGGCCCACGCGTCGCGATAGCCGTACGAGGTGCCCGTCTTGAACGCGACTTGCGGCGCATTGGCGGTCAGACGCCCGGGCATCCGTCCTGCGGGCGTCGGTGTTTCGCGCAGGATCTTCAAAATTTTCTCCGCGCTGTCGGCGCTCATCAGTTGATATTTCGGATGATCTTCACCCAGTCGGTCTGCATCCCATACCAGCGGCATGGCGCGGCCACGATCGCCAAGCGCGGCATACAGGACGGCAAGCTCCTGTGCGGTCAGGCCTGCGCCGCCAAGCGCCAGAGCGAGGCCGGGTTCTTTCGTCGCCGTTCCAGCGATGCGTGGATGCGCCCCCGCGAGGGTCAGGGCAGCCGCAAAACGCTGGGGCCCGACCCGGTCCAGGGTTAGTACAGCGGGCACGTTCAAAGAGTGCTGTAAGGCTTCAGAAATACGCACATCACCGCGAAACAGGCGATCGAAATTCTCTGGCTGGTAGGCAGCAAATCGCTTTGGCAGATCGGCAATCCTGGTGGACGGCGCCGCAGTACCGTCATCGAACGCGAGCGCATAGATGAATGGCTTTAAAGTCGATCCGGGGGACCGCGCGTGGTTGGTCAGATCCAGCCACCCGCCGGGCCTAGATCGATCCGCCGAGCCTACAGCAGACCGAACCGCGCGCGTTGGAATATCGACAATAAGAATCGAGACTTGCGCCTCAGGCTCAAGATCGTCGACCAGCCTCCGCGCCAACTGTTCCATCTCCGCTTGCAGACCCGCATCAATCGTGGAGCGAACGTCTGACTTGCGATCACCAGCCGCATTCCCCGTTGCGTGCCATGCGCGCGCAGGGAACGTGTAGCGCCGTCCTGGGATGGACGCTGCGCGCGCCTCTTCGGCCCGCGCCTCGTTGAGATAGCCAAGCCGCACGAGCTTCGCGACAATGGAATCACGTCCGGCGCGCGCGCCTTCGGGGCGCAGGTCTGGTCGCCGAACTTCCGGCGATTGTGGCAGCGCAATCAGCAAAGCGATTTGATCATCAGACAGGCGGTCGGGTTCCCGCCCGAAATAGCGCCAGCTCGCCGCGCGGATGCCTTCCAGGTTTCCGCCATAGGGCGTCAGCGTCAGGTAAAGTTCGAGGATTTCTCGCTTGCTGAGCCGCCATTCCAATTGGTGGGCACGCCACATCTCAGCAAGCTTCGCACCGACCGTGCGGCTGGGCCGCGGTTCCAGCAGTCTCGCGGTCTGCATGGTAATCGTCGATCCCCCAGACACCACGCGTCCAGCCTTGGCGGAACTGGTCGCGGCACGCACCATACCGAGCCAGTCGACGCCGCCATGTGACCAGAACCGTTTGTCCTCCACTTCCAGCAAGGCTTCGATGAAAACCGGATCAATCTCATCCAGATCCGCGGCAAATCGCCAGGATCCATTATCGCGCGGAATAGCGCGCAAAGGACGATCATCGCGATCCGAGATCATTATCGACACGTCTCGCCCACGTTCAATCGGCGGCGGGAAGAGCTTGTCGAGAACGAAAATCGCGACCAGCGATACTGCAAGCAGAACCGCCAGTCGCTTAAGCCAGATCATCTTGTACCGCCCGCTCCGGAGACTTGAGGCGCAATGGTGATTTCCGAGGAAGCCGACCTCGCGAATACGTCGGGCCGATACATGTCTTCTGCCACCACACCCGGCATCGTGAACGTGCCCGGCGTCACAGCGCGGACAACGTAAGCCAGCGTGCGTTCTTCATCGATGACATCAATCGCGGCAACGAATCGATCGTCGCGGGCTTCAGCGGTTTCCGCTGAATCGATTTCTCCAACCCATGCAAAGGCGCCATCTGGACCATATTCACGGGCACCATCTGCTGAACGCAGAACCGTCTCGATTTCGAATCCAGCAGGCAACAAGTCGGCCACTATGACGGGATTATTGCGACGCTCACGCGGTGCCAACGTCAGGGTGACGACCAGTTGATCGCCTTGCGTCAGCTCCGCGAGATTGACCCGACCGCCTTGCAATGTGCGTAGCCGTTTGGTCGCTGACAATTTCTCGCTCGCCGGACGCGGCGCGCTATCTGGAGACCCGGTAACCATCACGGTCCGGAAGACCGGGCTAGAGCCACGTCTCAATCGGAAACTCACACCGCGTTCCACCTGATCCGGCGTCACGAAGTAACGACGATCATTGTCGCTATTGCGACCGAGGCCATCAACATCCAGACGCAAGCCATCCTCTTGGGACAGCGCCCCCACGGCGAGCAGCATGAAGGCTTTCTCCTGCGTGGTCAGGCGATCTGGCTCGGGCGTGTCTTCGCCGATCTGTTCGGCAAACCGCGCGACATGATCATTGAACCCGGTTTCCGCCGCGAGTGCCAAGACGCCGGCACGATCGCGCAACGGGGTCTGATAGTAGTCACCGCTATTGGCGTAACCGAGCGTTTTTTCAGCAGCATTGAACGCGCTGAAGGCGCGGGACCGATCGCCCATATAGGACAATGCAGCTGCCAGGTGCGCCTTGGCCAAGGGTGAACGGATCTCGTTCAACTCGCGATCATGCAGATAGCGAAGACGCGAAACGTCAGCCTTGCCGGCGCGCGCCAGAACATACAGCGCGTATGGCGCAGCCCGCTGCATCAGTTTCTTCTCGGTGTCGTCGTGCCAGCGGCTCTCATAAACATCCGTCTCGTAGCCATAGACCCGCCAGGCGTCGCCTTGCGCGATCGTCCGCAGCGATTGGTACGCCCGGTCGAGCGCGGCTTGCGGCACCTCGTAGCCCTGCTCCTTCGCGCGATAAAGGAAGTCCGTCGTATAGGCACCAAGCCAGGGCGACGCATAACCGTCTCCCGCACGCCACAGACCGAAAGAACCATTGTCGCTTTGTCGATTGAGCACGCGAGAGATTGCAGCCTGCACACGATCTCGGGCGATCGGCTGGTTATCCCGGGCGCCTTCCTCGACTAGCTGCTCGGCATAGATCAGAGGCATCGCGCGGCTGATCGTTTGTTCGGTACAACCATACGGATAACGAGCCAGGGAATTGTAAAGCGCGTTCGGATCGACGGGCAGACCGGAGAAGCTCACTGTCATGAGAGCAGTGCCGGGCACAAAACCGTCGAACAGGCTCATCTCCGGAGCGTAGGTCTGATCCTCTTCCATCAAAGCGCGGCTGATATTCGTCACCGGCAAGAAGGCTGAGCGGGTCTGGATCTGATAGGTACGGGTGACACTGTAATTGTCAGGTCCGGAGACGTTGAGTTGCATGTCCGAAATTCCGGCACCTTCAGCCGTGAAGCGAACCCCCTGATCGGAACGTGTTCCATTCGGGATCGCTTTTGCGAGTTCCGCAGTCGCCACATCAAGCGGCGCTGTCGCGGTTAGCGTCGCTTCAAACTCGCCGTCCGGCAGCTCGACATTATCAATGCTGACAGTCGCGACGGCTTCATCGCCAGGTGCCATGAAACGCGGCAGGATCAGATCGGCAGGCGCTTCGCGGCGGACCGTCAATGGCTGATCAGCCTGTCCCAGACCGCTCGCCGACCAGGCAACCGCCATAAGTCTCAACTCGCCGTTAAACTCGGGAATGCTGAAATCAATCTCGGCTTCGCCGCCGCGGCCAACTTCGACGATTCCGCTGAACAAGGCAACGGTCTGCGTCGGTACGACGGACAAGCCCTCTCCACCAAGTTGGTCACCGCCGGTTCGAACTTCAGCTGGCAAGCCAAGGTTTGGATCGAGCAGGCGGCCATAATCGTCGTACAAGGACAGGCCCATGGCCTTTTTGCCATAATACCAATCAGTCGGGTTCGGGCTCGAGAACTTGGTCAATCGCAGGATGCCTTCATCCACCGCCGCCAGCGTCACGAAAGCGTTCTCGCGAGGCCCACCGTCAACAGACACAGTAATCGTCTGATCGCGGCCTGGCCGGATCAGCTCAGGAGCTTCGATTTCAACATTGAAGGTGCGGTTCTCCATGCTGACTGGCACGTAGCCGACGCCCACGGCGCGGCGTGGTTTCGACTGAATGACGGGATCACGCGGCGTGTAGACGTTGACCATCACATAAGCGCCTTCGCCCCATTCATCGGTCACAGGCAACGTCACCGTCGTGCCCGATGCCTGAACCTGACGTGTTTCGATCGAAAGGATGCGGTCGGTGGCGACAACAATCTGGGCCTCACCGTCATATGGTGGAACAATGGTCAGAGCGGCTGGTCGACCGGCAACGATCTGCTGTTCATCGACGGAAACCTCGACCCGGTCTGGCGCTTCGACCCCATCACCGGTGACTTCGCCGCCCCATCCGACACGGAAGGCCCGGCTGGCGCGGCTGCCATCTTCTGCTTCAATCACCAGCTCATGGGCACCCCAATCGAGGCCGGAAACCGTGAGTGTACCTGCGCCTGCCTGAGTGCGCAGGCCGCCCTCATTGACGGTGCGCACGGTGCGTGACCGGCGCCACTTCCAGCGGCCATCTTCGCGGTACCAATCATAGTGGTAGTTGATCTCGAGAATCTTCCAGCGCAGGTCTTCGACCAGGCCTTCGCCCGCTGCATTCAGCGCGGCGAGCTCGAACGTGCCCTCTTCCTCATAGCCAATGCGGCCCTCGAAAGTTGGTTTGATGCCAAGGTAGAGGTCTTTCGGGCGATAAGGAATGCGAACACTTTCCGTCACGGCCCGGCCACCAGGCTCGAGCACGCTGACCACAGCGTTCAGGCGAAGCGGTATGTCGGCATTCCGGCCGCGATTGCCGGGCTCGAGGCGCACCGTTGCCACGCCCGCGCCATCCGTTACCCGATCCGGCAAATCGATGATCTGCTCGCGAAAGCTGCCATCGTGGGGACCCCAGCTAAATCCTTCATAGCCGAATGGTTGTGGGTCCACTTCCACGCGAGCCTGAGACATGACGGTCAAGGCTGCGCCGGGGGCACCATAAAGGAAACGGGCGGAGACATCGATGTCTCTCGCATCATCGCCTGGAAGGAACGGGGCGTCTTCAGCCTCAAGGTCCACCGCGATCCGCTGTGGAACAAAATCTTCCACGGAATATGAAGCTGATCCGACCACACCAACGCCATCTATCTCAGCGACCGTGCGCCAGAGACCGCGCGCCGCGCTTGGTGGCAGCTCAATGTCGCGCTGGATTGTGCCCCCATCACCAACCGCGAACCGAACGCGGAAAGACTCCATGCCATTCGGGCGATATGTGATCAGCGTGCCATTGCGCTCGGTGATTGCACGTCCCGCCCGGTCGCGCATCATCGCGGTGAGGAAGACTGTTTCGCCTGGGCGATAGATCCCGCGCTCTGTGTAAAGGTAGGCGTCGACATCACCGGGCGTGACCCGCCCGCCGGTGCTGAGCTCAGAAAGGTCCACTGGCGCGCGCGATAGGTCCAAGATCGCCGTGTCGCCTTTCAGCCCGGATGCCAGCACCATCTTCGGCGCCATGTTGCCGGTGCCTGCCAGCAATTCCGGATTGAACGACACGCGGCCATCAACACCGGTCGCCGCTTCTCCCAGAACTTCGTTGTTTCGGGCGATCAGTTGCACCGGCGTGTTCGGCATCACGCGGCCGTCCTGCAGGGAGCGGAGCGTGACATCAAGACCGGACTCGCTGCGATAGGCCGTCAGAGCGAGGTCCGTCAGCATAACCCATCGTTTGGCCGACGCCGGTGGCCCTTCATATCGATCAAGCTCAATGTCATCGGACACTTCGATAAAGTAAGCACCCGGTTCCAGCGTCCCGATCACATCTGGTAATGGGAAGATGGTGACCACCGGAGCGTTCTTGAGATTCTGGATCGCCATTGTGCCGGTCCAGACCTGCGAGGCGAGGTCGCTCGGGTTTTCGTCACCATACACGTACGAGTACCGTCCCTGCTGGCTCTCAGAGCCGCGGGTGACGGATTTGAATGCGAGCGCGCGATCATTGACCCTGGAAACGGTCAAGCGCACCTGATCGACATTCACGGTTTCAATCGCAAGGCCGTCTGCGTCTTCGCGCGGCAGGATCACGCCGGATCCGCTAAACCCGACATAAGGCGGGCGATCTTCGAAACTGATCTGAACTTCTTCCTCGCGCCCCAGCTCATCGCCATCCGCGGATGGAAAACCTTCGGTGAGGGTCAGCGTGTAGGTGGAGGCAAAGCTCAACCCGCTGAGGCACAATTGCTGACCCGTGACACTATACGCGACTTCAACGCTGCCATCCATCGGCGCGAAAATCGAATAGTCGGCATTTGGGTCGAGGGATTCAGAGAAAACCAGACACGCTTTGGGAAGAGAATCGCTCGTGTCGGGGGCATACCGAACATAAGAGAAGCGCTCTTCGCCATTGCTCTGCGCCAGCCTTTGCCGATCTCGCTCACGGCGTTCCGCGGCGACCTGATCCGATCGCGATCGCTCAACGACTTGACCTTCCGCCTCTTCCGGCGGCGGCGGCACTTCATCAGAGGTGTTGTTCCCGCCTCCGCAAGCCGCCAGTGCAATTGTCATTGCCCCGAGCAGAATGCTGCGAACCCCTGATGTTCGACCGCTCATGGTGAAGTCCCTTCCTGTTTATTTGCTTAACCTTTACACGGGTTTGGCTAGCCGCCAACAGGGCGGAAACAAGACTTTTTCGCCACGATTGGC